>CAIJNA010000130.1 GCA_903821805.1 uncultured Campylobacterota bacterium
AGAAGAATTACAACAATCTATGACTGAAAATGCAGGTGTATTTAGAACAGAAAAATCACTTTTAGTTCAACAAGCAAAACTTAAAGAATTAAAAAGAAGATTCCAAAATGTAAGAATTGATGATAAATCAAAAATATACAATACTGATTTGCAAGAAGCTGTTGAGCTTAGTCATATGTTAGATTTCTCTGCATTTATTGTTGAAGGTGCAATTCTTAGAAAAGAAAGTCGTGGAGCTCATTATAGGGAAGAATATCAAACAAGAGATGATGAAAACTTCTTGAAACATACAATGAGCTACATGGATGATAATGGTGATTTGACTACAGAATATATGGACGTAGTTTTAGGTTATCATGAATTAGCAGCAAGAACATATTAGGAGTTTATGATGAGTAAAGAAACAAAACAATTAACAATAAAAGCTTTCAGATTTAACAAAGAAACTGATTATTTACCTCATTATGATACTTTTGTTATGGAAGTTAGTCAGGATGAGCTAGTTCTTGATGTTATGAATAGAATCAAATGGGAACATGATGGAAGTTTTTCTTACAGAAGAAGTTGTAGACATGGAATTTGTGGAAGTTGTGCTGTTAAAGTTAATGGAAAAGCAACTTTAGCATGTAAAGATAGAGTTCATGATTTGGTAGCTATTTTTGGAGATGAGCTTATAATTGATCCTCAAGATAAAGCAAGAGCGTATAAAGATATGGTTATTGACAAATCAAATTTCTGGGAAAAATACAACTCGGTGCAACCTTATCTTGTAGCTGATATTAATGAACATCCAAAAAGTGAAAACATCGTATCGATACATGAAAATGAAAAAATTGATGAAGCTGACTATTGTATTCAATGTGGAAGCTGTTTTTATTCATGTCCAGCAGTTGCAGTTAATAAAGACTTTACTGGTCCAGCAGCACTAGTTAAAGCTTGGAGATTTAATGCAGACGTTAGAGATACAGCAGCAGAGTCAAGACTAAATGCACTTCAAGAATTGGGAAGTGGAATTTGGGATTGTGTTAAATGTAATGAATGTGCTGATGCCTGTCCAAAAGAGCTTGATCCAATCGGAAAAATTACTAAACTGCACCTACAAACATTTGAGAAAGGCTTAGCTAGAAATAATGTTGCCGTTAGACATGCAGTTGGATTTAAATGGTCGATTGCTAAACACGGTATTCTTGATGAGGGAGAACTTGTAAGATATAGTGAAGGAAATATTGGTGTTATGAAACATATTCCTGAAGCAATTGCAATGTTCGCAAAAGGTAAAATTGTTATGCCTTGGAATATGCCAAAATCAAAAAATCTTGACGAGATTAAAAAATTAGTTGAATCTTGTTCAACTGTAAAGTTTTAGGAGCTAAAAGAGATGGAAAATAAAATGGAAAAATTAAAATACGCTCTGTATACAGGTTGTACAGCAAGAGAATCAACTCCTGAGCTGTTAAAATCAACAATGGCTATAGCTGATAAATTAGGTATAGAATTAGTTTTACTTGATGAAGCTAGTTGTTGTGGAGCTAGTCACTTACAAGATTTTGACGACATGTTATCTCTTGTATTAAATGCTAGAAATATTTGTTATGCGGAAAAGTTAGGTTTAACGATGGTAACTATTTGTAATACATGCCAATTAAATACTAGTCTTACAAAAGATAGACTTGACAATGATCCTGAGCTAAAAGCTAAAGTAAATGAAAAATTAAAAGAAGTTGGTCTTGAATATAAAGGAACAAGTGATGTTAAGCATTTTCTTTATGCATTACAAGATGATTATGGTTATGAAAATATAGCTTCTAAAGTTACAAATCCTATGACAGATGTAAACATTGCGTCTTTCTATGGCTGTCACAATATTAGACCAAGTCATCTACAACACAAAAATAATGGCGGAGAAAATTCATATAGACCAGTTTCTTTAGATAATCTAGTTACTGCTTTGGGTGGAAATGCAATTGATTATGAGTCAAAAAATAAATGTTGCGGATTCCATGTTGAGCTTCAAAATCCTGTAACAGCTAATAAATTGAGTAGTATTGCTATGCTTGATGCTATTGATAATAATGCAGATGTTATGGTAACACCTTGTCCGCTTTGCCACCTTAGAATGGATGTTCAACAACATAATATTTCTAAGCAGGCTGGTAGAGAAGTTAATATCCCAGTTTTACATTTACCACAAATGGTAGGTATTGCTCTTGGAATTAGTCCTATCGATTTAGGGTTGAATCACAACGTTACTCAAACAGGTCTTTTTAAATAACTATAAATTTAAACAAACAATAGTCTTGAATTTTCAGATTATTGTTTAGTTTTTTATTGCAATAAATGTGGAAAAGTTAATCCATTTAAATAAACAATCAAAATGCTTAAAACCAGCATCCTCAATCATTTGCTTATTCTCACTGTAGCTATATGGAATTAAGACATTTTCTAAAGCTTCTCTTTTTTGTGATATCTCAAATTCGCTATAACCCTGATTCTTTTTGAAATTGTAATATTCATCTATAAAATACTTGTTTAGAATCTTGTCTTCAGTTATAACTTTTTCGCTAAAAATAAATACCCCACCATCTTCTAAACTATCATATATCTTATTGATTAATTGCTCCCTTTTTAAGGGCCGTATAAATTGTAATGTATAATTTGAAATGATTAACTTAGACTTTTTTAATTCGAGGTCAAAAATATCAGCATCTTTAAATTTTATATCAAGCCCATATGCATGAGCTTTATTTTTAGCTCTTTTTAGCATCGCTGAAGAATTATCTATTCCTATTAGATCCAGATTGACTTGTGAATGTTTTGCTAAGTGTATTAAAGTTGACGCGGTTGAGCATCCAAGGTCATAAACTCTATCACCATCTTCAAGATATTTTAGGCCAAATGATGTTGTCAGATGCAGCATCTCCTCGTAAAAAGGTACAGATCTGCTTAGCATATCATCAAATACACTTGCTACTGATTCATCAAATTCGAATTGTTTTTTTATTTTTTCTTTAAATACTTCATCTTTTTTCATAACGATTATTGTACATAAAAATTGTTTTGGTTGTGATTGTTTAAGTGCGTTTTGGTTTAGAAAAAGAGAAATTTAACCAAGCTTTTAAGGGCTTGGTTATTTATGAGAAGATTATTTTTCGTAATCTGTTTTTAGATTATGTAGAATTACTTCCATTTTAGCTTGCGCTTCAATTAATTCCTTGATACCTTCTTTGTGATCCATATCAAGCGATGCTATCCAGTTGTATACATTTGGATACTCAATATACATAAAGTCATCAGAACTTTTTTTATAAATTGAAATACTACAAGGTGCAAATGCTCCAGCTTCAGGTCTAGTTTTTGCTACAGTATAAATAACTGGCAATTTACATATAGACTCAGAAACAAAAATGTCAAAAAATTTATCACCTGATTCTTTGAAATAGTAGTTAATGTTATTGAATCCAGCTTGAACAAAACCATTCATTTCAAGATTTGCTTCAAATTCTTCAATCATAGCTTCACTATCTTGTTTCCAGTCACCACTTTTTAGTTTCACATGCATTTTAGTAATAAGTTCTTTTTGAGTAGCAGCTACATTGTATGGTAGAGTTTCAAATTTTCCACCTGGTAATGCTTTTTGTAATGTTTCTTTTACCATTTTTACAATATTTACCAAATCTTTATTATCTTTTGGAATACCTGTTATTTTTGACATAGCGTCTATTGTAAGAGATGATACATACAATTTGTCCTCACCTTTTTTTGTGTATATAGACATACTCATTGGTGTAAATAATCCAATTCTTGGGTACTGTTTAGCAAGATTTTGAACCGATTTAATGTGATGTGTTGTGAAAAGATTGTACACTTTGAAGTCAGTATTTTGGAATTGTTTCATAAACGGAACATTCATATCTCTATTATCAGATATATAAAATCCTGCTTTTTTGAATTCTTCCTCAATTGTTTTTGGTGTAATTTTGCCATCTTTATTGTCAACACTTATCAATTGAAGATCATGTCCTAATAAAAATGTAAAAAATCCAATCATTAGCAATACTAATAATTTTTTCATGCTTGCTCCTATTTTTTTATTGACGCTTATTGTATACCTTAAACCTAAATTTTTTATAAAGAAAATATTATAAAATGTTATATTTCAAACAATAAATAAAGTCTAATTATTGTTGTAATAAAAATTATTAATCATATCTCGGGTATAATCGCGTTAAAATTTATAACAAGGGAAATTATGCTTAAAATTAATGATAATGCACCAGAATTTTGCATACCAAATCAAGATGAAGTTGAGATTTGCTTAAGAGATTTGGCTGGCAAATGGATAGTATTGTATTTTTATCCAAAAGACAATACGCCTGGATGTACAAATGAAGCATGCGATTTTACGGCCCAAAATGAAGATTTTGAAGACTTAAATTCCCTTATTATTGGAATTAGTCCAGATAGCCCAAAATCACACAAAAAATTTATCGACGGTAAGCAACTTGAAATTACACTTTTAAGCGATGAAGATAAAAAAGTGTGTGAAAGTTATGGTGTTTGGCAATTAAAAAAATTTATGGGCAGAGAATTTATGGGTGTCGTTAGAACAACATTTATAATTAATCCAGAAAATAAAATAGCAGCAATTTGGGAAAATGTTAAGGTGAGAGAAAACAAAACAATAAAAGGTGAAAAAATTCAAATCTTGCATTCTGATGTTGTTAAAGAAACATTGATTAAATTACAAAATAACCAATAAAAAAGAAGGAGAAGAAATATGGGTAGAGCTTTTGAATATAGAAAAGCATCAAAATTAAAAAGATGGGGAAATATGTCAAGAGTATTTCCTAAGTTAGCTAAAGCAATTACGCTTGCTGCTAAAAATGGGGTACCAGATCCAGATATGAATCCAGGTCTAAGATCTGCAATTAACACAGCTAAAGCACAAAATCTTCCAAAAGATAATATTGATGCAGCTATAAAACGAGCTACAGCTAAAGATGCAGCAAATCTTGACGAACTTAATTATGAAGGAAAATGGCTTCATGGTGTTCTTGTATTTGTTGAAACAGCTACAGACAATGGAACTAGAACAGTTGCTAATATAAAAACTATTTTCAATAAAAATCATGGACAAGTTGTCCCGAATGGCTCTTTAGAGTTTATGTTTAACAGAAAAGCAGTAATTGAATTAAAAGAGAAGCCAGAAATGGATCTTGAAGAGTTTGAAATGGAACTAATTGATGGAGGACTTGAGGAGTTGCGAATTGAGGATGATGGCTCGTTGACACTTTTTGCTGATTATACGGAATTTGGAAATATGACTAAAAAACTTGAAGAGATGGGAATCGAGTATGAAAAAGCTTCACTACAAAGAATACCAACAACTCCAATAGAGATAACTGATGACCAAATGGAAGAACTTTCAATTTTACTTGATAAGCTTGAAGATGATGAAGATGTTCAAAACATCTACACAAATTTAGCATAAAACTCATAATTCAATAAAAGAATCTACATCTTTCTTTTATTGAATTAAACTTATCACAATATAAATAGCCAAAAAAATACTACCAATATATACATAATAAAAGTAATATTTACTATAAAAAAATAGGAAACAATATGACTTTTGATGAACTAAAAAAATATGATATACAAGATATAGATATTAAAGAATCTCGCGAAACTTCTATTGATAGGCTTATTGAAATGGCTTGGCAAGATAGAACAACTTTTGAAGTTATAAAATTTAATTTTGGTCTAACAGAAAATCAAGTTAAAAATAAAATGAGAACATTAATGAAAAAAAGTTCTTTTAAGATGTGGAGAAAGAGAGTTCAAGGACGCAAAACAAAGCATACTAAAAAATGTGAATTTTTGTATTCCCGCTTTCAAGGTCCCTGGTGAGCAATAAAAGCTTCTAAGCCTCTATGTAATCTAAATCCTCATGAAAAGTTTCTCTTGTCATATAAAGTGCTAAAAATGATATAGTGAATACTATGAAACCAACTATAGCAGCAGACCATAGCACTCCAAAACTATCTTTTAGAAATATAAAACTTGATGTGATTGGAATAACAGATCCTCTAACAAAGTTTGGAACAGTAGTTGCTACAGTCGCTCTTACATTTGTACCGAATTGTTCCGCAGCCATCGTAATAAACAATGCCCAATAACCACAAAAAACACCAAGTAAAAAGACTGCTAAATAAAAAGATGAAGCGTCAGCACCAGACAATGAAAAATAATACACAATACTTGCAATGGAAATTGTCATAAAAATAGCATAAGCTTTTTTACGACTTTGTAGTTGTTGAGATAAATAGCCACTTGCTAAATCACCAACAGATAATCCTATATAGCAATACATAAGAGCTTGTCCAGCTGTTATTTTTTCACTAATATTTAGAGCTTTTGCAAATTCTGGTGAAAACATTACCAATACACCAACAACATACCAAAGTGGCATCCCTATAACAATTGCTTTAATGTATTTTCCGAATAATTCTTTATTTTTAAATAAACCTAGAAAATCACCTCTTTTGATATTGTCATGTTCATGTTGCTTAAACATCATCGATTCTTTGACGCCAAGTCTTAGAATAAGCAACATAAATCCAAGAACACCACCTATAATATAGGCATTTCTCCAATCAAATATTTCTGTTACAAGATTTGCAGCAACTACGCCAAGTACACCAAATGATGCAATAATCATGATTCCATATCCACGTTTTTCTTTTGGTAATATTTCGGCAACAAGCGTTACGCCAGCACCAAGTTCTCCAGCTAAGCCAATTCCTGCAATAAATCTTAAGATTGCGTATTGTTCTACATTTGAAACAAACGCATTTAGAAAATTTGCTACTGAGTAGAGAATGATAGAGGCAAATAAAACAGACAATCTACCTTTTTTATCACCTAACATACCCCAAATAATACCACCAATAAGCATTCCAAACATTTGAGCATTTAAAATTATTGAACCCCAAATTGTAATAGCTTCTTTATCTAGTCCAAGTTCAGTTAAACTTTGAACCCTGACTACACCAAATAAGATAAGATCATAAATATCAACAAAATATCCCATCGCAATAACTATTACTGGAAGAGTTAGAACTTGACGCAAAACCGATTTCATAAAAACCTTTCATAGTAAGTGTTTGTAAGAAAACACAATTTTTATGATTATTATACTGTCTTGCTTTAAAATTTTAAGTTATCTTATTGTTTGATCCAGATCGAATCGTATTGTTCTTTACTTAAAGTAACAAGCCCTAGGTCTTCAAAAAATGAATTTAATTCAAGCCATTTTTTATCATCAGATATAATATTAGAACTTAATCTTGGAAGTGTGTCTTCTATTATTAAATCCATAAGCTCACTTTTTTCTTCTTTTGTGTACTTGTAATATAGACTCTTTGCATCCTCTTTGTTCGAGTTTAATTCTTGAACCATATTTTCACAAATTTCTATGAACTTCTTTATCGCATCACCTTTTTCATTTAACTTTGTTTGCGTAGTCATCATTTCTAAAGCAGAGAAGTTTGGATAAGGACTAATGAATTGATCAATAAATAGATTTTCAAAACCTATATATTCAGCTTCAATGCCTTCAAAATTGTAAAAACAAAGCCAAGCTCCATCAAAACTTTCATCATCTTGCATATTTTTTAAATGGTAAAAGTCGGTTTCAATAAATTCAATGTTTGATGCAGAAAGCTCAAATCCTTCTTGTTTAGCATATCTTAAAAGTATTTCTGAGCCAATTTTGTTTGTCACATCATTTGATGCTGGTGTTGTAATTTTAATTTTTTGATTAGCTTTTAATTTGTCAATACTGCTTTTTCGTATCATAACGCCACCACGCGTTTCAAAAAAGCATCCCAATGACTTTATACCATCGAAATAGTGTTCGAATAAATGCAAAGGCTCATTAGTGTGAATATCAATCTCACCATTTTTTAGACTCTCAAAGCCATCATAATGTTCTTTTGGTTCAATAATATTTACATCTAATCCAGCTTTTCTAAAAGCACCCGATTGAACTCCTGCTATAAATGGTAAGTGGTCTGGATTTATAAACCATTCCAATGATATATTTAATTTCGTCATATTTTATTTCCTTTAATTTGATTTGTGTAAATTTTTGATATTTCTTTTATATCGGAATTGCTCCATATATCACTTATAATTGCAACCATATCAGCTCCTTTACTTATAATAACATCTACATTTGTTGCATTTATTCCTCCAATGGCGCATATTGGAATATTTATTTCTTTTTTTGCTTCCTCTAAAATATTTAGAGGAATAATATTGGAATCAGGTTTCGTTGGAGAATTAAAGAATGATCCAAATGCAACATAATCTGCACCATTTAATTCAAATTGCTTAGCAATTTCAATATCTCCATAGCAAGACACCCCAATTTTCCCATTAAATTTTTCCCTTATAAATGAAAAATTTGAATAATCACTTTTACCTATATGCAGTCCATCATATTGATTTTTTATTGCTAGTTCAAATCTATCATTCATAACAAATAAAGCATTATATTGATGACACAATTTTTGTAAATCATCAGAAATTTGTTCTATTTCATCATCACTACTAATCTTATCTCTAAGCTGAACTATTTTTGCGCCACCTTCTAGCGATAATTTTATTTTTTCCAAAAGTTGATTTTTTGGAGTTAAAATATCATCGCTGATTATGTATAATCCACTGAAGTCTATTTGATTTTGCATATTTCACCGCCAATTTTATGTGCTATTGGACCACTACCATGACCAATATTTGGAGCATTCTTTATTGAAAAATAAACAAATTTTTTAGCTTCATCTATTGCTTCTTCTATAGATTTTCCTAGAGCAATGTTTGCAGCAATTGCACTTGAATAACTGCATCCTGTGCCATGAAAATTCGAACTTTCCAAATATGGTGTCTCAAATGTTTTTTTATCTCTGCCTTTGTATAAAGTATCTACTGATTTGAAACTACCATTTATTTCTAGTTTATGATTTTTTACAACCACTTTACACGGTAAATTAAATATATTTTGTAAAGAATCTGTGTTTGCAAATTCATAGCCTAAAAGTAACGCAGCCTCATACTGATTTGGTGTTATTATAGTTGCATAAGGAAATATACTTTTTAGATTCTCAATTGCGTCATCATTGAGTAATTTTGAACCAGCTTTAGAAACACATACCGGATCAAAAATAATAGGAATTTTTAAATCTTTCACAA
>CAIJNA010000131.1 GCA_903821805.1 uncultured Campylobacterota bacterium
CCCAGTAATTCTAACTAGATCTGCAGTATCTCCACCACCAACAACCGTTGTAGCATATGATGAAGCTACAGCGTGAGAGATTTTCGTACTGCCTTTTGCGAATTTGTCCATCTCATAAACACCCATTGGGCCATTCCAAAGAATAGTATGAGCATCTTCTAAAGCTTGTGCAAAAAGTAAGCTAGTTGCCGGTCCAATATCAAGTCCCATCCATCCTTTTGGTATCTCCTGAATAGTTGTAGCTTTTGCGAATGCTTCACTACTAAAACTTTCAGCAGCTATAACGTCTACGGGTAAATAAAATTTAACTCCGAGCTTTTTAGCTTCATCCATAATTTTAAGTGCTTCTGGAATTAGATCGTCTTCGCAAAGTGAATTTCCAATATCGTGTCCAAGGGCTTTTAAGAATGTAAATGCCATTCCTCCGCCAATAATAATTTTATCAACTTTAGGAACAAGGTTATAAAGCGCCTCCAGTTTTCCACTCACTTTACTTCCACCAACAATACTTACAAAAGGTCTTTTCGGTTCTCTAATAATGTGATAAAAGAATTTTATTTCGCTTGCCAATAAAAATCCAGCAGCTTTGTGATTTATATCAAAATGTTTTGCTATACCCTCAACCGAAGAATGGGCTCTATGACTTACACCAAAAGCATCATTAATATAGATATCAGCCATATCTGCTAGTGTCTTACTTAAAACTTCATCATTTTTAGTTTCACCAACTTCAAATCTCATATTTTCTAAAAGTAATATCTCACCTTTTTTAAGATCATTTGCCATCTTAACAGTTTCATCACAAATAACACTAGGAGCTAACTTGATCTCAGTTTTCAATAATGTATGTAATCTTTTTGCAATTGGCTTAAGAGAATATTTTTCTTCATAACCACCCTTAGGTCTTCCAAAATGAGTTGCAATAATTACAGAACAATCATTATCCATACAATATCTAATAGTAGGTAGCGCGCTTCTGATTCTTCTGTCATCTGTGATATTTTGGTAATCATCAACAGGTACATTAAAATCACATCTAATAAAAACTTTTTTTCCAGCTATATCGATATTTTTTATCTCTTGAAGTGTCATTCTGATTCCTTGTTTTAATTTATTATATTTTTTTAATTGAATTATTATTTGCTTCCAACATAAACAGCCATATCTACAAGTCTAGTAGAATATCCCCACTCATTGTCGTACCATGAAAGAACTTTTACCATGTTTCCGCCGATAACTTGTATTGTATCTAGTGGTACAACTGTTGAATTTGTCTCTCCATTAAAATCACTTGAAACTCTATATTCTGTATCAACTGCTAAAATTCCTTTTAGGCTTCCATTTTGAGCATCAACAAAAACTTGCTTCACTTCTTCCAATGTAATATTTTGATTTAAAGTTGCAGTTAAATCTATCATAGAAACATTTGGCGTAGGAACCCTTACAGATTGTCCGTTTATTTTTCCATTCAAATGAGGAAGAACTTTACCAATTGCTTTTGCCGCACCAGTTGTTGTTGGAGAAAGATTTAAAGCTCCAGCTCGTGCTTTTCTTGGGTCTTTTTTGTCTTTAGCATCAAGAATAGGCTGACTACTTGTATAGCTATGAATTGTAGTCATTAGTGCTTTTTCAATACCAAATGCATCATCAAGTGCTTTTACAATTGGAGCCAAGCCATTTGTTGTGCAACTTGCATTTGAAATAACTGATTCACCATTATAAGTTGACTCGTTAACTCCTAAAACAAAAGTTGCTGTATCATCTTTTGCAGGTGCTGAAAATATAACTTTTTTTACACCATTGTCCAAATAAGCTTGCACGCTTTCTTTTGTAAGAAATGCTCCTGTACACTCTAAAACGATCTCAGCGCCATAAGATGCGAAGTCTATTTTAGACGGGTCTCTTTCACTTAAAAGTTTAGCTTTTTGCTTACCAATTGTTATAAATCCATCTTTTACAACAACGTCATGTCTATTTCCATGAACCGTATCATATCTCAAGCCATACTGAATCATCTCATCCGTTCCACTTGCATTTGCAGCTACTAGTTCAACATCATCCCTATCAGCTATTATTCTTGCTACACATTTTCCAATTCTTCCCAAGCCATTAATCGCAACTTTTACAGCCATAAATTCTCCTTGATTTTGTTTATAATCCAAAAAATAAGCACTGCCATAATTTTGGATTAATAAATGTAATTTTGTCTATTTTATCCTATTTAAGCTATAATTTTTGTTAAAAATAAGGGGTCAAAATGGACATTGCGGTTTTTGGTGGCAGTTTTGACCCGCCACATATTGGACATGAGCAAATCGTAAATCTTGCCTTACAAGAATTAAAAGTTGATAAACTTTTCATGATTCCTACATTTCTAAATCCATTTAAAGATAGTTTTCACTTGAGTCCAAATAAAAGATTTGAACTTTTACAGGAACTCTTTAAAGAAAATAAAAAAGTAGAAATTTGCGATTATGAGATTCTACAGAACAAGAAAACAACAACTTTTGAAACAATTTCATTCCTAAAGAATAATTATAAGATAGATACAATCTACCTTATAATTGGTGCCGATAATCTTAAAAATATACATTTATGGTATAATTTTTTAGAATTAAGAGAGCTTGTTTCGTTTGTTGTAGTTACAAGAGATGGGATAGAACTTACGAATGATTATGTAAAACCGACTTATTTGCAACTTGACATTGATGCGAGTTCCACAGTTTTGAGAAAAAATATGAATTTTGATTTAATTCCAGAAAATTTAAAAAAAAAGGTAAAAAAGATTTGGAAACAAGAGTAAAAACAATTATAGATTTGCTAAGTGAAAAAAAAGCAGAAAATATTGAAACAATAGACTTAAGAGGAAAAGGTTATATAGTTGACGATGTCATTATTGCAACAGCACTAAACAATAGACACTCAATATCACTTTTAAACTATTTAAGAGAAACTTTAAAACCACTTGGTGAAGAATTTGTTAGAGTTGAAGAAGATGGTGAATGGTCAATTATTGATATGGGAGATATGCTTATTCATATTATGACAGAAGCACACAGAGATACTTACAACATTGAAGAATTTTTAAAAGAAGTAAAAAGAGGGGATTATAAATAATCCTTTCTTTTATTTTTTAGTCAAAATCTTATAAATAACAAAAATAAAAAACAATGTTATACCAATTGAAAAATATATTGGTATAGACTTTGTAACTACAAATACAACTATCAAAATAGCAAATAATGTTGGCAATTCGTTGTAGGCTCTAAAATACTGTCCATTTTTAATACATTTGTCATCAGCTAGTACTTTTCTAAAATATTCTAGGCTAAAGCTGTACCACGTCATAAACGCTAAAACAATAAGTTTCGCAATCATCCAATCATTTGATAATAATCCTGGATTTACATACAATAATGTAGCTCCACTTAAAATAGTAGCTATCATAGCAGGAAATCCGATTACGTTATAAATCTTAGATTCTTGAATTTTAACAACATCTACAAAGTCTTGTTTGTCAATATTTTCAACATGATAAACAAAAAGACGTGGCATATAAAAAAGCATTGCCATCCAAGACAAAACACTTATAATATGAAATGCTAAAATTTCTTGATAATAATTCATTTATTTTCTCCTTTTGGTTTTTTGGTTTTTGACAGATTAGTAGAAGTAATTTTATCAACCCACTCGTCAAGTGTTTTTTCAAAACCTATCATACTGCTCTCATAATATTTCACGCTCTTCTCAAGATATTTTTGATCACACCAACCGCCAAAGTTATGTGGGTAAATATAGCCAACAGCATTATCTTTAATATGCTCAGGGATTTGCATAATATGTCCATTACTAATATCTTGTAGCGCCTTATTTATTGCCAAATAACTGCTATTTGATTTTGGCGAGCTCGCAAGATAAACAACACATTGTGCCAAGATTATTCGTGCCTCTGGCAATCCTATTTTATTTGCACTTATCTGAGTGCTTACAGCTAAATTTAGAGCATTTGGATTTGCATTTCCTATATCTTCGCTTGCACTAATAACTAATCGTCTAGTTATAAAATCAATATTTTCTCCACCATCAATAAGGCGTGCCAAATAATAAATAGATGCATCAATATCACTTCCTCGAATAGACTTGATCATAGCACTAGCCAAATCATAGTGTGTATCTTTAGAACTAACTCCATCTTTTAAATTTATTTGTCTCAAATCTTTTAAAACTTCAAGTGTTATATGTGAATCTGCTTTGTATGAAAAGTCTAGAAGATTAAGCATAGCCCTAGCATCTCCAAAACTACTTGAAATCAAAAATTCCTTGGCCTCTTGGTTAATCTTTAAAGATGGCAAAATAAGCAAAGCTCTTTCTATTAATTGCAAAAGATCATCTTTTGTGTGTGATAAAAATTCAAATAAAAAACTTCTAGATCTAATTGCGGATGTCAAAGAGTGATATGGATTTTCAGTGCTAGCACCAATAATGGTTATCTGATAATCTTCCATAATTGGCAAAAGAACCTCTTGCTGATTTTTGCTAAGCCTATGAACCTCATCTATAAAAACAAGTGGCTTTATAAGTGTGTTTTCGTATCTTTTGAATACTGTTCGAAGCTCATCAACCTTAAGTGTTGTGGCATTGAAGTGATAAAAATCAGTATTTATTTCTTTTGAAATAATTTTGGCAAGCGTTGTTTTTCCAGTCCCTGGTTTCCCAAAAAAGAATAAATGTGGAATCTCTTTTTTTTCAATTAATTTATAAAGAGGCTTATCTTTTCCTATTATATGATTTTGTCCAACAAATTCTTTTAAATTCTTTGCTTGTAAAAGACTAGTAAGATTTACCATTTTCGCTTAGAAATTCTTTCTTCATATCTTTTATAAATGCTCGTAAGTTTTGATACTCTTTTCGCTCAAGGAATCTAGTTTTTCCGCTAGGAAGATTATTAAGAGTAATTCCACCAAAATCTATCCTCTTAAGATCAGTAACTGGTGCATTAAAATATCCAAAGAATCTCCTAAGCTCTCTATTTTTACCTTCACTAATTGAAACTTTTAGAGTAGAAAAAGCTTTTCCATTTTTTTGAATTTGATATCCATTAAACGGTGCGAAGTCCATTGATGTTATCTCGCTGTACTTATGCGCTCCAGCTGTTGCATCATCAAGAGTTATACCATTTTGCATAGCAGTTTCCATGGCTGGTGTTATTTCTCCTGCGATCTTGATTTTGTATATTCTCTCAAGATTTGAGTGCATAAGTTCATTTGCTATATCTACATCATCGGTTAGCAAAAGTACTCCTTCACTTGCGTAGTCAAGTCTTCCGATTGGTAAAAAGTGAGAGTATTTGCTTGGTAATGTATCATAAATTGTAGTTCGACCTTGAGGGTCTTTTTTAGATACTATTTCGCCTTTTTGTTTATTGTAAACGATTACTGTACTTGGACGACTTTTGTCTACTTTTACTGTTCTTCCATTTACTTTTACAATTGCATCTTCTGCAACTTTTGTTGATAAATCAGTAATAACTTTATTCCCAATTTCAACTTTTCCTTCTTCAATTAGCTTGTCAGCTTCTCTTCTGCTAAATCTACTATTATGTGAGATAAATTTATTTAGTCTTACTAATTCTTCGTGTTTCATTTTATACCAGCTTCTATTAATTTGTGAATATGGAGAATTCCATACAATGTTTCATTGTCATTTAATACCAGCAGTAGTTGAATCTTATTGTCCTCAATAATATTTAGAACATCAGAGGCTAGCATATTTTTATCTTTAATCGATTTAGGATTTAAAGTTCCAATTTCTTCAACTTTTGTCAAAAGATTAAAATCTTTATTCATCATGTATCTTCTTAAATCCCCATCACTTAAAAGTCCGACAACCTTATTTGACTTGTCAACAATAATAGCACTTCCAACTCTTCCTTCGCTCATTATAACAACTGCATCTTTTAAAAGTGTTCCACATGAAACTACAGGAAGGTTATTTTTTTGCAACAGGTCATCAACCTTAATAAATAATTTTTTACCCAAGCTTCCACCTGGATGGAATGAAGCAAAATCTTCTTTTTGAAAGTTATTGTATTTCATTAGGCAAACAGCTAAGGCATCGCCAAGGGCCATAGTTAATGTTGTTGATGAAGTTGGAGCTATATCAAGTGGACAAGCTTCTTTATCAATAGAAATATCCAAGAAGATATCAGAATATGTTGCCAATGTAGAGTTTTTATCCCTAGCCATAGCTATAAGTGGTATATCAAATCTTTTCAAATGTGGAAGGATTTTTATTAATTCTTCACTTTCTCCGCTATAGCTAATACCTAGAACGATGTCGTCTTTTCCAATCATTCCAAGATCACCGTGCATAGCTTCTGTAGGATGTAGGAAAAAACTACTAGTTCCAGTACTTGCAAAAGTAGCGGCCATTTTGGAACCAACTAATCCTGATTTCCCAACACCACTAATGATAAGCTTTCCTTTACAAGAAGCTATTAATTTTACTGCCTTTTCAATGTCAGCATTTATGTTTTTCGCTCCTCGCTCCAGCTCTCTTGCTTCAACCAAAAGTACGTCTTGTGCTATTTTTACAAAATCCATAAAATCCTCCAAAGAATTTAATATTAAAATTACTGAGCAATAATAGTTGGAACTATCATTGGATATTTTTTATATTTTCTCAAACAGTGTTTTCTAACTGTTTTTCTTAATTCGTCTTCTAGAAGTCTATTGTTTTCTAAAATACCTTCTTTTGCATGAGTTAAGAAATGTTCAAGCATATCTTCAACTTCTTTTGCGAAGTATTTTTCATTTCTAACATCAACCAAACCAAAAGACATAACTTTTGGTGCAGCTACTATTTTTCTTTCGCTAATACTAATTTGAGCAACAATCATAACCATACCTTCGTTTGCCATAGTTTGTCTATCAAGAACTACATCATCAGCTATTTTTACATTATTTTGATTGTCGATGTATGTTTTTCCAGTTTTAACTGTTTTAACTTTTTTCATAAATTTAGGTGTAATTTCAACTTGCTCACCATCACTTAGAATGTAAACATTTCTTTCAAGAACTCCACAATCAATTCCCGTTTGTGAATGTTTTACTACGTGATTATATTCACCGTGGATTGGTAAGAAATACTTAGGTTTTACAAGTCTAAGCATAAGTTTTTGCTCTTCTTGACTTGCATGTCCAGAAACGTGAATATCTGCATAATCTTGATAAGCAACTTTTGCGCCAGCTTTTAAAAGTTGATTAATTATTTCAGAAACACTTCCTTCGTTACCTGGAATTGCTTTTGCAGAAAGAATAATTTGATCTTCTGGTTTAATTTTTATATGTCTGTGTTCATGAATAGACATTCTAAATAATGCACTCATAGTTTCACCTTGACTTCCAGTTGTAACTATTAAAATTTCTTTGTCTTGGAATTTATTTACTTCGTGAGCATCGATAAAGTTATCCTTGGAATATTTTAAATACCCCAAGTTGATTGCAACATCAATATTCTTTTCCATACTTCTACCAATAACACAAATTTTTCTACCATATTTAATAGCAACATCCATTGCTTGAGCTACCCTGTGTAAGTTAGAACTAAATGTAGACATAATAACTCTACCTTTAGAAGCTGCGAATATTCTCTCAAATGTTGGTCCAACTGTTTTTTCAGTTCTTGTAAATCCTGAACCATGTGAATTTGTACTATCACTTAAAAGTGCCAATACACCCTTTTCGCCATAATATGCAAATCTATGTAAGTCAGTAGGGTATCCATCAACTGGCGTATGATCGATTTTAAAATCTCCAGTATGTATAATAGTTCCAGCTTCACAAGTGATAGCAAGAGATGAGCAATCTATAATAGAGTGAGTGATATGCATCCACTCAACTTCAAAATCTCCGATTTTAATAGGTTTTCTTTTTTGTATTGCTCTGAAATAACTTCTGTGTTGTCTCATTTTATGCTCATCAAACTTAGCACCAATCATTTCCAAAGGAAGCGGTGTACCATAAACTGGAACTTGTATCTCTTTAAAGAAATAAGCCATAGCACCAATATGATCTTCGTGTGCATGCGTGATACAAATTCCAGCTATTTTGCTTCTAATTTGTCTAAGGTAAGTAAAATCTGGAATCAAAATATCTACTCCATGCATACTACCGTCTGGAAAACTCATACCAACGTCAATAATAATAGCACTTGTGTCAGTTTCGATAACCATCATGTTTCCACCGATTTCACCTAGTCCACCAAGTGGTGTTATTTTAACGCTTGCATTTGTTTTTAGATTTAATTTATTGTGTGGATTAAGTCTGTCTTTTTGAATTTTTTCATTAATTTCGAATGCTTTTTTAGTATCGTTTGTCCATCCATTGCCAGATAGTGGTGGCTTTTTCTTTTGTGGAATTGTTTGACCATTTGGTTCTTTAGTTTCTGTATTTGTTGTTGTAGCTGGTGTTTGAATTTTGATTTCAGCCACATTTGTAGCTTCATTTGTTGTTGTATTATTATTGTCTAATGCAACATTATAATTTTCATTATTTGTGTTTTCCATATTTTCCTCTTTAGTATAGTTATTATTGATATTTTGACATTTTCGTCAAAATACTTATAGTGTCGTGTAAATTTGGCTATACAAAGATGAACTTAGTTCATGTGGTCTTAGGTTTTCATTTATATTTAGTTCAATAAATAGATTTGATAAAACATCTTTATCGTATCTAGAAGAGAGATTTTTTATCAGTTTTTTTCTTGGTTGAGAAAAAGCAACTTTTAGAAATTTATTAAATTTACTATCGATACTTTTTGACATATCTTTGCTTAGAAAGATAACCGAAGAATCCACTTTTGGTGGTGGATTAAAACTTGTTGGAGGAACTTCTACAACTACTTCTCTTTTTAGACAAAGTAGTTCAGAAATAACACCCAAGGCAGAAAAATCACTATTCCCAGAAGTAACTGTAAATTTATCAGCAACTTCCTTTTGAACCATAACGATAATGTTCTCACAATTATTATCGTCAAATGCATTTAAAATTATATTTGTCGCTATATAGTAAGGAAGATTTGCGATCAAGTCATACTTCTCTTCATGTAGCGATGAGTTTTCATTCCAGACCTCTAGAACGTCAGTTAAGACTAAATCTAGTTTTCCAGAACTTATCTCATTTATAAATTCAACCATTAAGATAGAGTACAAGTCTCTATCGACCTCATAAGCTTTCACATCTTTGTACTTGACAAGTTGTTTTGTCAAATCACCTAAGCCAGGCCCAATTTCAACAACTTTATTGTTGTTTTTGGGCATCGATTCGATGATTTTAATAAGTACAGACTCATCCTTTAGGAAATTTTGCCCGTATTTCTTTTTTGCTTTTATCATAATTTATACCTTAAAAGCTAGGGAGTGTATCAAAATAAGACTTATAATATCTTTGATACTAGCAACCCGATTAGTTTTTAGTTTCATATTGACTTAAAAAAGTTTTGATATTTTTTGCTGCTTGTCTAATTCTTTTATCATTTTCAATAAGTGCAATTCTTACATATTGATCACCATATTCGCCGAAACCAATTCCAGGAGCAACTGCAACACCAGCTTCAACAAGCAATTTTTTACTAAACTCTAAACTTCCAAGATGCGCTACACAATCTGGAATTTTAGCCCATACAAACATTGTTGCTCTATTTTTTCTTAACTGCCATCCTGCTTTTCCGAATGCTTCAATTAAAACATCTTGTCTGTGATTATATTTTTCAGTAATCTCTTCAACACATGCCTGGTCACCATTTAAAGCAACTGTAGCTGCTACTTGGATTGGTGTAAACATTCCATAATCAAGCCAAGATTTAATTTTTTGTAATGCTCCAATTAGCTTTGTATTTCCAACAAAGAATCCAACTCTCCAACCGGCCATATTATAAGATTTACTAAGAGTAAAGCTTTCAACTGCAACATCAAGAGCGCCAGGAACTTCCATAATTGAAGGAGTTTTATATCCGTCAAATGTTAAATCGCCATATGCGATATCTGAAATAATATAGAATCTTTCTCTTTTTGCCATAGCAACAATTCGAACATAAAACTCTGGTGTTACAGTTGCTGTTGTTGGATTATGAGGGAAATTTACTACAACATATTTTGGTTTAGGAGAACTTCCTTTGAAAACTTTTTCAAGATCTTCAAAAAATCTATCTTCGTCTACCTTGTAGTCCTCATCAAATATAAGTTCAAATTTAACTACATTTCCACCTGCAAGAATAAATGCGTAACTATGAATTGGGTAAGTTGGATCTGGAACAACCGCAACATCACCAGGATTTGTAATAGCGTACGCCAAATGAGCATAACCTTCTTTACTTCCCATAGTAGCAACACATTGTGTTTGTGGATCAAGATCTACATTATATCTTCTTTTGTACCAGTCAGCGATTGCTGACAAAAGTTTTGGTATACCCTTTGATACAGAATAACCATGAACCTTAGTTTTTTGAGCAGATTCTACTAATTTTTCTCTGATGTGTTCTGGAGTGTCTCCATCTGGATTTCCCATTGAGAAGTCAATAACATCTTTACCGGCTCTTCTTTCAGCCATTTTTAATTCACCAACTTGAGCAAAAACATATTTAGGTAATCTTTTTATTCTATCAAATTCTATTTCGTCAAACATATTATTTTCCTTCTTGGAGATTAATTTTAAATTTTCGTGAATTCTAGCCAAAAAATCCTTTTAAGCCAAAATCATACTTCATGTGTAGTTTTATTATTATGCTAATTATTTCTAAAAATAGTAGATACTGTTACTACAAGACCTCTTTTAATATTAAATAATGAGTATCTATCACCAATTTTTGCATATTTAGAATTTCTAGGAACGCTTACTTTAATTCCATCATAAACTCTATCCATTTCAATTGTTCCAAGAGCATTTAATTCATTATCATAAAAAGATATTTTTGGAACCCAACTGTTTAACTTGTTGCTAGCTATAATCAATTCTGTAGCGTCTTTTAACAATAAAGTGTATGGCTGTAAAGGAATTTGTAATGGAGTTTTTTGGTTTGGTATTACGCGGATAATGTCATTTAATATTCCATTTTTAGCATCAATTGAATATTCCCATTTTGTTTGATCAATCTTATTGATATCTGTTAAATTAGCTGAAAATTTTGCTAATTCTGTTTGCAAAGCAAGAGGATCTAATACAGAATCAGCTTTAAATCTTATTTTCCATACCAAAGTACCATTTGTATTTTTGATAAAATCTGTAAAATAATACGAGTATCCAAGATTTGCCAATACCTCTTTTAGAATCTTAAAGCCTTTTTTATGATTGTCTTTAATGCTGAATGAAACTGTAATCTCTGTTTGTTCATTTACAATTAAATTTATTAACTCTTCTTTTTTTAACGCAACAAGAAGGTTATTGTAATTAATATTTTTATTAAGAATAAATTGTGTCTCGTCTTTTAGAATTTCATTGATTAGATTCGCATGAAGATCGTACGATTCTTGTCCAACAAGATTCAAAATTTTATCATTGATAGCATC
>CAIJNA010000132.1 GCA_903821805.1 uncultured Campylobacterota bacterium
CTACTGATGCAGTTTCATATCCCAATGAAATTGCACCTAAAGAATAACCTGTATCAGGTGTTTGTTTGTTATTTACAGATGTTGTATAAACTGAAAGTTCTCCAGTTACTTTTCCTTTAGCAAATGCATCTTCAATAGATGATGCGTAAACTGTGCTCCCAAGTATTGAAGCTACTGCTAAACTCATTGTTAATTTTTTCATTTTCTTTCCTTGTTTTGAATTTGGTTTTGTTTTGTGTTTTGTGTTAAATTCTCGAAATGTCACTTTGTAACAAAATGATAAAAGCATTCTAACATCAAGTTACAAATAAGTAAACAATCTATTTGTATAAAATATATACAATTGCTACTTAGTCGCATAAATGATAACTAAATACCTTTAAAAAACTATTAAAAATTAAATCTGCTTATTCAATGTCAAATAGTAATTCAATAGCAATATATTAAGCCAATGTGAAATAATTGTGATTTTAAGAGTTAATCAAAGTTACTATGTTCTTAGTATAGCTATTAAAAGAATTTGTGTTGCAAACACAAGAGTATTTGTAAGTCTTAATTGTTTGTTTTAGTTTTTTCGTTTTTATAATTTATATACAGAATCCAAACAACAGCTATATCAATCAAAACATCTGCAAGGTTAAAAATGGCGAAGTTAAATCCACAATGCCAATAAACATAGTCAACAACGCCTTCATGATTAAATCGATCATAAATATTGCTTAATGCTCCGGCAAAAAGAAGTGAGATTGGCGCGTAATAATCTTCGAAAACTTTTTTATTTAACATCAAATATAATGTTCCAATGAGCATAAATCCTATTTGAACGAATTTTAAATTTTGTTCCAAAAATGCAAACATTGAAAATGCAACACCCTTATTGTAAGCAAGCACAAGAGATATACATTCCCCATCAACTTGAAATCCTTGAGTAAATAGAATTTTTATATATTGGTCCAATACAAACGAAATGCTAAAAATAGCTATAGAAATGTATACTTTTTTTTGAATCATTAACACAATTTACTTTTGATAAATTTTACTAATTCATCCATTGAGCTTTCAAGGATTTTGCTATTTTCGCCCTCTAAAAGTAATCTAATTTTGTTTTCTGTTCCAGAATATCTTATAAGATCTCTCAAGCCTTGTTTTCTGAAAGATTCTAAAAGTTCTTCAAGACCATTAAGCTTATCTAATGGAATTTTTGTTTCTACATTGATATTTTTTAGTATCTGCGGTGACAATTCAAATGGATTTAAAACTTCACTTGCTGGTTTACCGCTAGAAATTATAAGAGCCAATACTTGAAGTGCTGATGCTAAACCATCTCCAGTTTTCGCAACATCACCAAAAATGATGTGTCCGCTTTGCTCTCCACCAAAATTGATGTTTTTTTCTTTCATTATCTCTAAAACATATTTATCACCAACATTTGAACGGAATAATTTAATTCCATTTGCTTTTAAATATTCTTCAAGTGCAACATTGCTCATAACAGTTGCTACGCAACTATTTGATGGGAGCTTTCCTTCATTTTTTAAAAATACAGCTAGGGCACCTATTAATTTATCACCGTCAATAACTTCACCTTTTTCGTCAACAATAACTAATCGATCAGCGTCTCCATCAAGTGCAATTCCAATATCAGCTCGATACTCCC
>CAIJNA010000133.1 GCA_903821805.1 uncultured Campylobacterota bacterium
CGGAATAATACTTATTGTTATGTCTTTTGTTAGAGCCGGGGAGCTTATTAAATTTATACCTTATCCGGTCATTACTGGGTTTACATCTGGGATAGCATTACTGATAGTTTTTTCTCAGCTAAAAGACTTTTTTGGCCTACCCATCATCAATATGCCTCCAGATTTTATAGACAAACTGTCACTTTATGTCGCCAACTTGCATTTATTGAATATATATGCACTAGCTATATCTTTATCTGGTATTTTGATTTTGATTATTTCAAAAAAATATTATCCCAAAATACCTGGTCCAATTATAGTTATATCGCTTATGACAATAATTGTTTGGGGTCTTAATCTTCCAGTTGAAACAATTTCTAGCAAGTTTGGCGCTATTCCTTCATCGCTTCCATTGCCGATTATTCCAGAATTTTCATTTGAAAAAATGAGACTTGTACTTCCTGATGCAATAACGATTGCTATCTTAGCGGGTATAGAATCTCTATTGTCTGCAGTTGTAGCCGATAGTATGGCTGGAACAAAACACAAATCAAATACAGAGCTATTTGCTCAAGGCGTAGCAAATGTTGGATCTTCTGTTTTTGGTGGCCTCCCTGCAACCGGAGCAATAGCCAGAACTGCAACAAATATTAAAAGTGGAGCGGTTTCTCCAGTGTCTGGAATGCTACATGCTGTATGGTTGTTAATTTTTATATTATTTATGGCTCCACTTATTGCACTTGTACCCCTTGCTGCATTAAGCTCAATATTAATACTTGTGGCATGGAACATGTCAGAAATTAAAAACATCAAATCTATTTTAAAAACACCCAAAGCTGATATTTTGGTACTATTTGTCACTTTCATCTTAACCGTTTTAGTTGATTTAAACTTTGCGATACAAGTTGGTATTTCATTGGCGTCCATATTATTTATCAATTCAATGATGAAATCTGTAAATATTAAGTCATCGCGAGATGATGATGATGAAACAGACGATCCAGATTCGATCTTAAAAAAAGAAGTTCCGATAGGAGTTGAAGTTTACGAGGTACAAGGACCGTTATTTTTCGGTATAGTTGAAAACTTTATAGATACTTTTACGAACAAACAAAACACGACAAAAGTATTTATTCTCAGACTCCGATATGTTCCCATGATAGATGCTGCAGGCCTTCACGCTATCGATATTGTTCATCAAAAATTAACAGCGAATAATTCACATTTTATACTTTCAGGCGTTACATCAAAAGTTAATAAATATATAAAGACAACTGGTTTAGACGATAGAATAGGTCATGAAAATATATTTGATCATATTGACAAAGCATTACTAAGGGCTTCAGAATTAAAAAATTTATAAATGATTTGCTATAATCAAATGAATTATAAAAAAGGCGATAAATTGTTAGAAGATAATATTTTACTGATTGGTTTTATGGGTGTTGGAAAAGGTACCATTGCGAGAGAGCTTGTCAAAAGTAGTAACTATTTTTCAATTGACACTGATGATATTATAGAAAGCATAGAAAATAAAAAGATAAAAAAAATATTTTCTGATGATGGGGAAGCTTATTTTAGAGCATTGGAAAAAAAATGTGCTCATTGGTGTGAAAACAATATTAAGAATACTATCATATCAACAGGTGGTGGATTTTACAAACAAGACAATATAAAGAAGATTGGCAAAGTTATCTACTTAGAGTCATCATTTGATAGTATTATAAAAGCCCTAAAACAAGCTCCTGATAGCAAAAAGAAGTTTAAAAAAAGACCGCTTCTAAAAAACTTGGAAGAAGCTAGAAAAATATATGATGTACGTGTTAAAGAATATGCTTTAGTTGCAGATATTATAGTACATGTATCAGATTTTGACACAAAAAGTATAACAAAAGAAATATTTGAA
>CAIJNA010000134.1 GCA_903821805.1 uncultured Campylobacterota bacterium
ATGGTGAAATTATTGTTGATAGCTTTATGATAGATGGCGATGACGTAGTTAGTTTAACACCATTTGATAGATATGCAATGATACCAAATATTTATTTCATTCCTACGGTTAATTGCTTCAAAAACTGGCTAAACAGAGCTGGCTTCAAAGATATCGAGGTGCTAGAAATAACTAAAACTGACAGTTCTGAACAACGAGCCACTGCTTGGAGTTTTGAATGCAGTTTAGAAGATTTTTTGGACAGCAAAGATCAAAATAAAACTATTGAGGGGTATCCAGCTCCAAAAAGAGTTTATTTGAAAGCAAAAAGAAAATGATTAAAAGACGATAATTAAAATTAATTTTTAAAATGATTTTGATTGTTTTTTTGATTTTAAATGATGATACAAAAGTGGAGCGGGAGACGAGACTCGAACTCGCGACAACCTGCTTGGAAGGCAGGAGCTCTAGCCAACTGAGCTACTCCCGCTTTTGTGGTGGTATTATAACCAACAAAACTTAAACTCAAATTATAATAAGTTTTTCCTCTGTGATAAATCTTTTGGGTAAACTTTATTGAAACAAGTTACAATACAAAATAAATTTTAATAGAGGAAATACAAATTGTTAAATGACAAAATTTTCATAAATATAGCAACTGAAATAGCAAGCGCGTCAAAGTGTGTATCAAAACAAGTTGGTGCAGTCATCGTAAAAGATGGGAGAATTCTTAGCACAGGTTACAACGGTACACCTCCTGGATATCAGAATTGCTGTGATTTCTGGAAAGGCGAATACACTTCTGAACACCACGAATGGAGTAAAACTTACGAAATTCATGCTGAAATGAATGCAATTATTTGGGCTGCTCGAAAAGGGATTAGCATTGAAGGTGGAACAATTTATGTTACTCTTGAACCATGCAGTGAATGCAGTAAAAATCTTATAGCTAGTGGAATAAAAAGAATTGTTTACAAAAAATCTTATGAACACACAAACTCTATGGTTGTATCAAAATTTTTAAGTGATAATGGTGTTCAAATAGAGCAACTAAAGGACAAATAATAAACGACGCAAACACAATCTTTTACAAGAAAAGTATTGCAAAATACGGGATTTCACCTCTTGGCGTACATTGGAATAGTAAATTTACACAGTACAAAAGATTTGAAATATTAACTAGCTTCATAGATGCCAATATAAAAAATAGTATTATTGTCGATGCTGGCTGCGGATTTGGTGATTACTATAAATATCTAGAAGAGAATTATAAAAATCCAAAAAAATACATTGGAATTGATGCTTTTGATGAAATGATTGAGATCTCAAAAAGTAGATTTAAAGATATAGAATTTAACACAACGGATGTTTTAAAAGACAATTTAACCAAAGCGGATTACTATGTTTGTAGCGGGGCCATGAACATATTAAGCAAGAAACAATTTTTCAAGTTTATTGAAAAATGTTTTGAAGCATCCAATAAGGGGTTTGTTTTTAATTTTCTAAAAAACGATAGTTTCAATAAAATTAAAACGTCAGAAGTAATTTCATTTTGCAGCGATTTAACACAAAATATATCTACGAAAAACGATTACCTCGATAATGATTTCACTATATTTATGATAAAATAATTTCCAAAATAATCAATAATTTAACTTGTTTACATACAATGAATTCTGATTTAAAACTAAGGAAAACAAATATGATAAAAAAAATATTGCCAATTGGGTTATTATGCTCAATGTTTGCATTAACTATAAATGCAGGAATAGTAAATGGTATAGCGTTAAGTATCAATGAATATCCAATAACTATGGTTGATATAGACAACAAAATGGAAGAATTAAAAATATCAAAAAATGAAGCTGTGTCTATACTTATTGATGAAGCTTTATACAATCAATCTCTTGATAAATACAAGATTTCAGTTGATAGCTTTGATGTTGATGCACAAATTGAAAAACTTGCCAAAAACAATAAAATGACAATGATTGAGTTCAAAAATGCTGTTAAACAACAAGAAGACTATGACAAATTTAGTGAAAAAATTAAACTGCAACTTAGACATCAAAAGCTAGTTTCTGCAATCGCATCAAACAAATTAATCATGGCAAATGATGAGGATTTAAAGATTTATTATAATAATAATATTGAGCAATTTAAAAATGCTGAAAAAATAGATGTTATTCATTATACTTCTAAAGACAAAGCTCTTCTGGAGGCTTTAAAAGCAAACCCTATGCTATCAAATCCTAATGTGTTAGTTGTGAACGAGACTTTAAAAATTGACAAAATTTCTGATCAAATGAAATATATTGTTACAAAAACACCTGAAAAGTCATTCTCGACAATTTTTGTAGAAAATCAAACTTTCAATTTGTTGTTTGTTTCAAGTAAAGCTGATATTAAAATAACGCCACTTGAAATAGTAAAAGAAACTATTTTTAATGAAATAATGACAAACAGAGAGAATGAATATTTGAAAAATTATTTTGAAAATCTAAAGTTAGGTGCGAATATTAAAATATTAAAATAGAGATTACGTCCATCTATGATGTTTTAAGCTTTGTGTGCATTTAATGGGCAACTTAAAACATCATGGATCGATGTAAATCTGATCTATTTTTTTTAAAAAACTCTTCTAGAAGTTATTTCTATCTCATTCTCTAAACTCTTTCTCTGTTCAACCAAATAAGATAAGTTTTGTTTCAATAACTCTTTATCCTTGTACGAATCTATAATAAATTCATACAATTTAGGTCTAGACTTTTTCCAATTATGTAATGTTGTTTTATTTATTTCTAAATCGCTTTCTAGCTTTCTTAAGCTTGGAGCTGGTACTGACATAAATGTGCCTTTTAAATTTTTATGTAGAATTGTACAAATATTTGGAACATTTGTCAAGTATTTTTATATAATTGTTCCAATATTACATACAAAGGTGATAAAAAGTATAGCTTTTGTATAATTTTCACATGACCCACTCAACAAAAAATCAAATTCTTCATAGTTTATACCTGCAAAAAAGCTTTGGCTTTAAATATGTTGATTCATTTGAAATGCATAAAAATGAAAGCTCGTGTGACTTTTTGTCTGAAAATGTTGTAAAAGAATGCACATTGTGTGATGCATCAAAAATAACCAAAGATAAAATATATTCATTTGGAAATAAAGAATCTGAAATCTTATTTGTTACAACTGTGCCAACAATGGATAAAGCCTCTCATGATACATTGGTGAAGATGGTTGAAAACGTATTAGGAATAGAGTTTGGCAATATATATCTTTCAAGTATTATAAAGTGTGACATAAATGAAAAAAGTTTGCTGTTAGCAAACTACATATCTACATGCAAAGGATACATCTTAAATCAAATTGATCAGTCAAATGCAAAGATAATAGTAACACTTGGTGATAGCTATAAATATCTCACAGGAGATGATACTGATCTAGTAAGCATAAGAGGTACTATCATTAAGTTTCATAATATAAATCTTATACCAATCTATCATCCTAGTTTTTTACTTAGAAATCCATCTTTAAAAAAAGAGGCTCTTGACGATCTGAAAAAAATCAAATTAATGATGGAACGATAATGCAAACAAATAATTTTAAATTAATTTTTTTATTACTATATGTTGTATATTCTGGCCACGTGTTTGCCTCTCAGGTATCAATAAATAGTGCAAAAGAGCCAAAAATAATAACATTGTTTGATCTTGAACCAAAAAAAATAGTTTCTACCAATGCAATGCCAAAAGAAATACCAACCAAAGATATTGTGCAAAAAGAAATTCCAAAACAAACAAGTATGACCAAACAAGAGATAAAGCCTTCTTTTACAAAAACTGAACCTAAACAAAGTGTATCCGACACAAAGAATGAAACAATAGGATTTGTTTTTGCTTCTAACAATACAGGAAAATATGGACTTGAAGCTTCAAATGTTGCGATGACTTACTTTCTTAATAAAAATGCAAAATTTAATATTGAATTCTTTG
>CAIJNA010000135.1 GCA_903821805.1 uncultured Campylobacterota bacterium
AATTCAAAATTCAAAATTCCAGGAGCAGGTATGATTTTTAAAATAATTAACACCATTGCGCTTTTCTCACTATCTATTATGATTAGTGGTTGCGCATCAAAACAAGAAGTCGTGTCCTATAATGACATGGCCAAACAGCAATCAAAAAACAATCAAGCCACAGAAATTAATAAACAAAATTCTGGAGATAAGGTAGCTATGACTGAGATTGTTCCGTCTGAGAACATAATCTCGACAACAACTGATGCTCAAAGTCAAAGCAATAAAGTTGTTGAAAATTCTTATAATACAACAACTAGCAGAGTTAATGGTGAGGATATAATATTAAAATCAATTCATTTTGATGTTAACATTTTTGCTTTAAATGAAGAAAATTTATTAATTTCAGCTGAAAATTCAACTAAAATAAAAAATAGTTCAGCAAAAGACAGCTCATTTAAAATCAAGCTAGAAGGCAATTGCGATGAATTAGGAAGCGATGAGTATAATTATGCTTTAGGTCTAAAGAGAACTGGATCTTTAAAATCTGATTTAATAAACAAAGGTATTAATGCAGATAGAATTATTGCGATCAGTTACGGTGAGAGTAATCCTCTTTGTAAAGAACAAACGACAGAATGTTGGACTAAAAACCGACGAGTCGATCATTATTTGGTGCCATAAAAATGAAAAATAATATTAAAAATTTACTTATCTTAAGTGTAATGTGTAGTGCATTATCTGCAAAAGAAATATCGGTATTGGATGCTGGGAATTTAGATTCACAAACTCCATATGGTTTGACAAAAGCTGAGCAAGTTGTTTCTGCAAATACAGAGAAACTAAATACTTTAAGCACAAAAGTTCAATCTTTATCTAGTGAGCAAGAAAATAAAATTAACTCACTTTCGTTAAAGTACGATTCTTTGAATTCGAAGCAAAATGAATTATTGCAAAAAATAGAAGGTATCAGTTCTCTTTTTGAATCTGATAGTAAAAGACTTAATAATGCAAAGCTAAATGTTAAAAACAACGAGAACAAAATTGAAGAGCAAAAAACAATTT
Organism: uncultured Campylobacterota bacterium; assembly: GCA_903821805.1. GTDB lineage: Bacteria > Campylobacterota > Campylobacteria > Campylobacterales > Arcobacteraceae > CAIJNA01. The sequence goes on from CAIJNA010000135.1 coordinate 1,045, forward strand.
TGTCTAACAGAATAGATGCTAATACTAACAAATTGGAACTTTTAGATAAGAAAGTTGATGATTTTATTGCAAAACAAAAACAAAATATGAAAGTTCTTGAAGAGCAAAATGTTAAACTAACAGCAATTTTAAACAAAATAAATGTGGACTATGTAAAAAAAGCAGAATTTGATGAACTGGTTGTATTTATAAATAAAAATAACGAAAAATCTAAACCACAATCATTTACAGCAAAATCAGATAAGATAGCCGTTGAATCTATTGTGAAAGACAAAGATATCGCTATAAAGAAAAAATCAAATAAAGAAAACTTTGAAGATGCTGTTAAGCTATTTAAATCAAAGCAATTTGATAAATCTTCATCTTTGTTTGAAACTTTAATTGGAGAAAAATATAAATCTGCAGAGTCAAATTTTTATTATGCAGAAATTAAATTCAAACAAAAATTGTATAAAGAAGCAATCCCACATTATAAGCAAAGTATGATTACAGACGATAAAGCAAGTTATATTCCAACTTTATTACTTCATAGTGCATTATCATTTGAAAACATGAAAGAAAAAGATAATGCTGCTAATTTCTACAAAACGATTGTAGAAATTTACCCTGATTCTGCGGAAGCTAAAGAGGCTTCAAAAAAAATAAAAAATAAAAACAAGGACAAGAAAAATGATAAAATTAAATGATGTAGTAGCTATGGAGTATCAATTAATTGATGCAGATACAAAAGAAATAATCGATACAAATATCGGAAATGATCCATTGGAATTCATAATTGGTATGGGACATATAATTCCTGGACTTGAAGCACAAATGATTGGATTATCAAATAATTCTAAAACTGAAATTACTGTAAATCCTGCTGAAGCATACGGTGAATACAATAGTGAAGCGGTTCAGACTTTACCTGTTGAGCAATTTGCTGGGATTTCTTTACATAATGGAATGACTCTTTATGGAAGCGGTGATGATGGCCAAACTGTTCAAGTTTTAGTAAAATCTTTTGATGATAAAGAAGTTGTAATTGATTACAATCATCCATTAGCCGGGAAAACTTTAGTGTTTACAATTACTATTGTTGATGTAAGAGATGCTACTGCTGAAGAACTTGCAACTGGCGTTGTAGGTGGAATGTCAAGTGGTGGATGTTGTGGCGGAGGTTCTTGTGGATCTCATTCTCATGAACATAAAGAAGAAGTTGAATGTTGTGGTGGAACAAAACATGAGGAAGAACATGAATGTTGCGGTGGACACGATGGTCATGGATGTAAAAATAGTTAATTCAATTTTAATGATTAGATAACTGTTTTAAGGCTCCTATTTCTTTTGAAATGGGAGTTTTGAATTTATAGAATATTAAATTGATAATCTATCTAATATAATATTCTACAACAAAACACTTCAACGGTGTAAAAATCAAAATAAGGATTTAAATATGAAAAAAGTAGCTTTTATTTTTCCAGGTCAAGGTAGCCAATCAGTAGGTATGGGAAAAGATTTTTATGAAAATAGCCAAATTGCAAAAGAGATGATAAAAAAGGCTAGTGACAGAATAGGTGTTAATTTTGAGGAACTACTATTTGAGGAAAATGAAAAATTAAATCAAACTGAATTTACTCAACCCGCTATTTTATTAGTTAGCGCTATTGCTTATGAAATTTTTAAATCAAAATGTGATGTTAAACCAGAGTTCGTACTAGGTCACTCTTTAGGTGAATTTTCTGCTTTAGTTGTTGCTGGCGGTATTGATTATCTTGATGCAATTGAATTGACTCACAAGAGAGGTCAATTTATGTCTGATGCTTGTGATGGAATAGGTGCTGGCATGATGGCATTATTGGGGCTTGACGATAGTATTGTTGAAAAAGTATGTGAAGAACAAAGAACAAATGGTAAGCAAGTGTGGGCTGCTAATTACAATACTGATGGTCAAGTAGTATTGGCAGGAAGTAAGTCTGATCTTGAGTCTCTTGTAGATGTATTTAAAGATGCTGGAGCAAAACGTGCAATTGTGTTACCAATGAGTGTTGCAAGTCATTGTCCAATTTTAGAGCCAGCTATAAGCAAACTCGCTCCATATTTGGAAAATATAAATTCTACTTTTAGAATCCCAGTTATTTCTAATGCTACAACAAAACCTTATAATACAAAAGATGAAGCGATTACGTTATTGTCAAATCAGCTGATTATGCCGGTTTTATACAAGCAATCAATTCAGGCGCATATGAGTAAAGTAGATATGTTCATAGAATTTGGAAACGGGAATGTTCTTAAGGGATTAAATAAAAAAGGTGTTGATGTTCCAACATTATGTGTTAATGATATGAATACATTGGAAGAAGTTATTAATGAAATCAATGCATAAATTAGCAATTATGGGGGCAATGGAAGAGGAAATTACACCTCTTCTAAGCTATTTTACAAATGTTAAGAAGATATCATTTGCTAAAAATACATATTATGAAGCCAAATATAATGATATAGATATAGTTGTGGCTCATAGTAAAATTGGAAAAGTATTTTCTGCCTTAACAGCAACAACAATGATAGAAAAATTTGGATGCGAAATGCTTTTGTTTAGCGGAGTAGCAGGTGGAATAAATCCAAACCTACAAATAGGAGATTTAATAGTAGCCGAAAAGTTATCACAACATGATCTTGATATAACAGCTTTTGGTCATCCATTTGGATATGTTCCTGGTGGATCTGTGTATACATATACTGACAGCAAGTTGAGAAAGATAGCACTTGAAGTCGCTAAAAATAATAATATCAAAATAATAGAAGGAATAATTGCAACAGGAGACCAATTTGTTGCAGATGAAGTTCGAAAATCATTTATTGAGAAAACATTTAATGCAGATGCATTAGAAATGG
>CAIJNA010000136.1 GCA_903821805.1 uncultured Campylobacterota bacterium
ATATGGTTCTTTTTTGCCAGATTTGGAAAAGTCACTAAAAAATACAGAAGATCAACCGACTATTCTTTTGGCTCATCAACCAAAATATATAAATGAAATAAAAGATACAAAAGGAATTGATTTGATACTTTGTGGTCATACACATGGAGGACAAATCATACCTTTTAATCTTTTGGTTCACCTGCAACAGCCTTACATAAAAGGGTTACATCAACACAACAAACATACCAAAATTTATGTAAATAAAGGTACTGGGTTTTGGGGTCCACCCATGAGACTTGGAACTACGAGTGAAATAACTCTAATAAATATTAGCTAGAAAATAATTTAACAAATTTTATTTATACATTACTTGCATACTGAATTTATGTTGAAAATATGTCAATTTGTAAGATTTTGATCGTGAAAAATTTCTTTGTGTTAAAATAGATTTATGAAATTACACATAGATATAGACTGCTTTTTTGCGTCAGCTCATAGGATTCAAAATCCAAAACTTTACAACATTCCAATAGCTGTTGGCGGACGAAGCAATCTAAATATATTTGATAGAAAAAATCAAATAAGAAAATTGAGCACAATAGATGGTGCTTTTACAAGCTCTATTTTAAGCAGCAATGACGACAAAACGTCTGACGAATATTTTCGTGATATTGATGGAAGAATCAGAGGAATTATAACAACTTCATCGTACGAAGCTAGAGCTTTTGGAGTAAAAACTGCAATGAGTGCAGCCGAAGCATTAAGATATTGTCCACACTTGAAACTTATTCCACCAAATTATCCACTGTATCATGAGCTATCACATAAACTCAAATTACTTCTAGAGCAAGAAATACCATCGATTGAGCAATTTAGTATTGATGAATTCTTTTGTGATGTTACGGGCTGGATAAAAGATGAAGATATTTTTAAATTTGCAAAAAAAATTAAACAACAAATATTCAATGAAATAGGATTGCCTGTATCAATCGGAATAGCAAACACAAAATGGATAGCTAAACTAGCAACAGAAGATGCTAAGCCTTATGGAATAAAACTTGTACAACAGCACGAGGTTGAAAGCTACATTCAAAATATACCAATAAGTAAGTTTCCTGGAATTGGGAGCGGTTATCAAGAAAGGCTTCTTCAAAGAGGTATAAAAACACTTGGCGATATCAAAAGCAGAAAAGCACTTTTTGATTCGTGGGGGAAAAATGGAACACAACTATATAATCGTACAAATGGTATCGATGAAGAAAAAATACAACTCTCGCACAAAAAAAAATCAATAGGACTTGGAAGAACTTTTGATGGCATATCTGATAGAGAAGAGATTAAGCGGAGAATAACTATCCTGGCTAGACATGTAACTTTTTTAGCTTACAAAGGAGATCATAAACCGCATACTTATTCTCTTCAAATAAGATATCAATATGGCTCAAAATCATCTGATTACATAAATACAAACAGAATATTTAGTGAACAGTATTTCAAACAAGAATTGTTAATATTATTTTCAAGAATAGACGTTCATCCTTCACATTCAATAATTCAGATCAACATTTCAATTTCAAACTTTAGTGAAAATAAGCAAACAACTTTGGATTTGTTTTCTTATGAAGATGATACAGTTAGTGCTAAATTAACAGATTCTCTTCAAAAATTAAGGGACAAATTTGGAATAGATATTATTAAAAGTGGTGGCGAATTTTGAATATTTAGATACAAAATAAAGAAAAGAATCGCTTAATAATTAAAATCAAT
>CAIJNA010000137.1 GCA_903821805.1 uncultured Campylobacterota bacterium
TCGTTGTTTCCAAATACACTTGTATAAATAAGCCCAGAATTTTTTAAAAGTTCAAGGTTTTCAACTATCTCCAAGTCACCAGCATGAACTAAAAACTCACAGCCAAGTGATTTGAGGTGATTTATTGCTTCATTAGTTAAAGCAGTTTTTTTGTGGCTATCTGAAAGGATTCCTATTTTCAAGACTATTTTTCTTTTTTCTCTTTAACTACCTTTGCACTTTTAATAGTAGCCTTTGCCTTGGTTTCAGTTGTTATTTTAGCAGCAGGTTTTTTAGCAGCAGGTTTTTTTGCCGGAACTTTTTTTTCTATAGTTTTCTTTTTTGTTTCTTTAGTTTTAGTTTCATCACTTTTTGAAACTTTCTTTTTTGCAAATCTACCTTTTCCAGTTGCTGGTTGGTTTTTTATTATTTCTTGTACTTCGTTCAAAGATAGAGCTTTAATATCTTGTTCATCAAGTGTTTTAGGCAATTTATAGTTATTTTTACCTTCTTTGATATATGGACCAAATCTGCCATTTAATATTTGTATATTTGCTTCTCCAAAATCCTTAATAAGTGCTAATTCTTTTGCAAGTCTTATTTCGGCAACAACTTCTAAAGCACGCTCAAGATCTATCTCATATGGACTATCTGTTTTTAGACTGAAATATTCACTTTTTATTTGCACATAAGGACCAAATCTTCCTATGTTAACTTTTACATCATTTTGATTTTCATCTTTACCTAGAGTTTTTGGCATCGTGAGAAGCGTTAAGGCTTCTTCTAAAGTAATTGAGTCAAGTTTAAAATTGCTTGGAATAGATGCAAATTTTGGCTTTTCTTCATCTTCTTTGCTTCCAACTTGCACAAAAGGTCCAAATTTACCAACACTAACACTTATCGGTTTTCCACTTTTGGGATCATCTCCTAATATTCTAGCCTCAGCAAATTTGGCTCGTGGTGCATGCTCATCAATGTGTTCAACATTTGTTACAAAATCACCATAAAAATTTCTTAAAACATGAGTCCAAGATATTTTACCCTCAGCAATTTCATCAAATTCCTCTTCAATATTTGCAGTAAAACTTAAGTCAACAATTTTTGGAAAGTGTTCAACTAGAAAGTCGTTCACAACTTCACCAATTGGCGCTGGAGCAAGTTTTTTATCTTCAGTTATAACAACATATTCCCTTGAAAGAATTGTCGAAATAGTTGGAGCGTATGTAGATGGTCTACCAATCCCTTCTGCTTCAAGTTTTTTTACTAAACTGGCTTCAGTGTATCTTGCTGGAGGTTTTGTAAAGTTTTGTTCTGGAGTGATTATTTCCAATTCTAAAATGGCATCTTTTTTTACATTTGGAAGTATCTTTTCTGTGCTATCAAGTGCAGTATCAGGATCATCGCTTCCTTCTGTATAAGCTTTCATAAATCCTGCAAAAATTATTCTTGCTCCTTTTGCTTGAAATTCGTATTGTTTTTTTGTTCCGGCCATCACAATATATGTAGTATTGGCAATTAGTGCATTAGACATTTGTGAAGCTAATGTTCTTTTCCAAATTAAGCTGTAAAGTTTGTATTGAGAATTGTCAAGATATTGCTTTAAATCACTCGGCTTAAGATGCATATTTACAGGTCTTATTGCTTCGTGAGCTTCTTGTGCACCTTTTGCTTTAGTTGCAAATTTTCTTGGCGTTTTTAGTGAATAATCTTTTCCGTATTCAGCTTCAATAACTTCTTTAGCCATTGTCGTAGCAGTTTCAGATAAATTTACACTATCTGTTCTCATGTAAGTTATAAGACCACCTGTATGATTTGGAATATTGATCCCACCTTCATAAAGTTGTTGAGCGACAATCATTGTTTGTTTAACGCTAAAACCACCTTTTCTACTTGCCTCTTGTTGTAGAGTTGAAGTTGTAAATGGAGGAGCAGGATTTCTTTTGCTCTCTTTTTCTTCTATATCACTAAGCAAGTAATCGCTTTTTTCACAGTCATTTTTAATTGCAAACGCTTCTTTTTCATTATTTATTTTTGTAATTTTCCCATTTATTTTTGCTAATTCTGCTCTAAATGATGGATTTTTAAAGTCTAGTTTTATTTTCCAAAATTCTTCACTAATAAATGCTCTTATTTCTCTTTCTTTGTCTACGATAATTCTTACAGCAACGCTCTGAACTCTTCCTGCGCTAAGTCCATATCTTACTTTTTTCCAAAGAAGTGGGCTAAGTTTGTACCCAACGGCACGATCAAGCAATCTTCTGGCTTGTTGTGCATCAACTAAGTTTTGGTCTACATCTCTTGGATTTTTAAGAGCTTCTAAAATCGCACCTTTTGTAATTTCATGAAATACAATTCTTTTTAAAGGATTTTTTTCGATTTTGAGAGCCGGAATAAGGTGCCAAGCTATTGCTTCCCCCTCTCTATCTTCATCTGCTGCAAGGTAGATAATAGTGTCTTTTTTGATATTTTTTTTCAGTTCACTAATAACTTTTGTTTTGTCTTTAGTAACTTGATAATCTGGTTTAAAATCGTTTTCTGGGTCAAAACCAAGTGTAGATTTTGGTAAATCTCTCACGTGTCCCATTGAAGCCATCACTGTATAGTCTGAACCTAAAAATTTTGCGATAGTTCTAGCTTTCGCTGGGGATTCTACGATGACTAAGTTTTTCATGAATTGACCTTGTGATTTAAAAATGAGCGAAATGTTATCATAAAAAAATTTAATTTCAATTAGATAGTGTAACTCTACGATAAATTAGGTTTTGGTGAAAATTTTAATATACTGACTCTTCTTTAATAAAATAATTGATAAAATGATAAATTATTTTAATAAAACA
>CAIJNA010000138.1 GCA_903821805.1 uncultured Campylobacterota bacterium
GGAATTTTGAATTTTGAATTGTACTATATAAAACTTAATATTTGCGTCATAATTACCAATCAATAGACTGTAGTTTACCGATCTTCAAAGGAAAGAAATAAGATTTAGAATAATTTAATCTAATAATTCCCAATGAACTATTACCATTGAAATTTCTTACAAATAGTAAAGATTCACCATCAGGTGAGAATTTAGGGAATTGGTTTATTCCATCATGAGTTAATTGTCTTACTGAGTCATTCTGGGTGGAAATCATATAGAGATTAAATGTATTTCCCGAATCACGCCCAGAAAAAATAACATTATGATTAAATGCTACAGCCTGACTGTTATTACTACCGTGATAAACTAATCTTTCAATATCATCATTCAATGTGTTAAGAGCAAATATATTTGGCTTGCCCAGTCTATCAGAAACAAAAACAATTGATGTTTCTGGTGATAAAAAATTTCCACCGACATCAATGCCAGAATATTTTGTTAGCCTTGTTGATTTTTTTAAATTTAAGTCATAAAGATAAATATCAGATTGTCCATTTGGTGCCATTGAAAGAAGCAATTTTGAACCATCTTTACTTACATCAGAACAAACAACCATACCATCTGAATGTATTATTTTCTCTGCTTTATTTGTGTATAAATCTTGCTTTATGAGAGTTGGGTATAAACCATCATATGCGGTATAATAAAAACTCTTTTGATCATTGTTAGCCCATTTTGGAAATATATTTAATCCCCCAGAAACAACTACCTTTTGATATGTCAAAGTATAATCTGCAATTACAATTTCACTTTTTTTAGAACTCGTATATCTGGAAAAAATAACAAATTTGTCCATCCAATCTATCGGTGGTGAATTTAGTTCTTTATTTATACCTATGGCAATTTTATGCGCTAAAAATGGATATCTAGAAATATCAGAAATTGTATAGCTTATTTTGTGTCGCTTAATTGTGTTACTAGAATCTTCCAATACAACATCAACAGTTAAGCCATTACTAACTTGTTTTATTTCAAGAAGTAGTACCAAATTAGACTTTATAATATTGTTTGTAAAATCAAATTTAGTATCAATACTTTGGTGCTTAACTGATTTATTTTCTGAGTTAAAATGTCCACTTACTAATAAATCATTTTCAAGAACTTTTTTAACTTTATCGGCTAAAGCATTATCAATACTATTTTCAGTAAAAACAATATTGAGGTTAGGAATAATATTTGCCTTCCGTACAATGTCAACTTCAGCATCAACAGCAAAAAGCAGTTTGGTAATAGAAAAAATTAAAAATAAAAACTTAAACATAAAAATAACTCCTTTGTTATTAATCAGAAGATGGAATAAAATTAATTCGTATAGTTTTTGTTAGCTTATCAGGCGATACCGGATAAGCTAACAATGACTGGTTTCGTAAAAATGATTTTACTGCATCATCTATACGGCTATTACCAGAATACTTTACCATGACAAAGCTAAAATTTCCAGTGGAATCAATAGTAATATTAGCGGATACCAAATATTTTGCATCTTGAGAAAGTGGTACATGATACCATCTGGTAAGAATAATTGATGTCACTTTTGAATAATAAGCATCAAAAACGCCTTGTGATTGTGGTGAACTAACAGATTGTGTTTTTTCTGGTGAAGATTTAATATCTGCTAACTTAGAAAGCTCAAAATCTTTAATATTCTTTTCTCTTTCTATTTTAGATTGAAATTTAGCAATTGGAGTATTTGATGATGATGGCTTTTCTTTTGAGATTTGACCAGGCGCATCTGATTTTATATTTGAAAAGAGAGACTTCACATCAGGTTCAGATTTGTTTGAAATTGATTTTGAAATTTCTTGCTTCATAACTAATTCTTGAGGCTTTATATCCTCAATATTTTTGGAAGGTTCAACAATATTTTCATTAGAACTTGCATCAATACTAACCTCTATAATAGTTTCTTCCATTGAAACTTTTTTAGACTCATTATCTTTTTGCGGTTTTAAATAGAATAAAATCCCAAGCACAAGTAGTATATAAATACATACTGCAAGTGACACAGATATGATTAGATTAAATTTTTTATCCATCAGTAATTAATGATACCTTTTGAAATCCTGATTCTTTTGTTACTTTAAGAATATACATTACATCACCATAGTACAAGGTTTTATCTGCACGAATATGAATTGGTGTTTCTTTTTCCAAAGTACCTGATAAAGTTTTAAATTCATTTTCAAAATTAGCAAATGAATACTTGTTGTTATCTATAGAAATAGTTTTGTCTTTTTGTATAGATATGTTTAATTTCTTAATATCTGTAACTTCTTGTTTAATGCTACCTTGTGGCAAAACTAATTGCTCCTCGTACTCCATTGTAGGAGCAGTAATCATGAGTATTGCCAATAAAACTAACATTACATCGACAAGTGGAGTTATGTTTAGATCTGGTTTTTGATTATAATCATACAATATCAGTTCCTAGATAAGACGATATTTATTTGTGATTTTATATATGTGTTTAAAATATAGATTTTTCTAGTAAGAATTTGTTGAAAAGTGTAAGCGAAAATTGCCACAAGTATCCCTGCTGCAGTTGCAATAAGTGCTTCGCTTATAACTGGAGCGATTGAAGTAAAACTAACTTTGGCAACATTTTTAAAACTTGCAAACGATTCTAAAATACCTACAACGGTTCCAAATAATCCAATAAATGGAGCCGTTGAAGCTATTATAGATTGCCATGATAATCCTGAACTAGCATCTCTAATCATAGATAATTCATAAATATCAAGCATTTCTTTTGAAGTATCTTTCGATTCGATAAAGCTTCCCATTGTTGTCAATGGATTAATTCTAGAATTTCTTTGAATTAATGAATTTAATGCATAAAGTTCTTGATTTATTGATTCGTTTAAAGATAAAGTTTTATATATATAGATCCATATACTAAGGATAAAATATGTAGACAAAAGAACTAAAACCGTAATGGTTATAGTCGAGCTGTTGTCTAAATAATGTGAAACAATATCTAACATAAATTTATTATCTATAAGATGCTATTTTAGCTTCAACTGCAGCCATAGAAACAGATGAATCTTCAACAGAATTTACTAAATTTTGTGCTTCTTTAATCTTATCAGCCAATCCAGATGTATCTTTAGCATTTAAAGATACTGCACTATCAACCAAAACATCAACACTGTATTCACTAACTTTTGCATAACCCCAATTGATAGCTATTGCATCAACTGTATTGTCAACATTAGTAATCTCAATAACACCTACCGTTAATGGTGAAACCAATAATGAGTGTTGAGGCAAAACACCAAACTCACCATCTTTACCAGGCAGGACAACAGATTTAACTGGTCCTGATGTAATTTCACCTGTTGGCGTTACAATTGATAATTTTATTGTATTATCCATTTTTTACCTTTTAGATTATTTAGAAGCCTGTGATTTTGCAATAGCTTCATCTATTCCACCAACCATGTAAAATGAATTTTCAGACATATGGTCATAAGTACCGTTTAAGATACCTTTAAATCCAGCAATTGTGTCTGCCAATTCAACATATTTACCTGGGCTTCCTGTAAATACTTCAGCAACAAAGAATGGTTGTGATAAGAATTTTTCAACTTTTCTAGCTCTTTCAACAACTAATTTATCCGCTTCACTTAATTCATCCATACCAAGAATCGCAATAATATCTTGAAGGTCTTTGTATTTTTGTAAAAGTGATTGAACGCCTCTAGCTACTTCATAATGCTCTAGTCCAAGTACGTCAGCACTTAAAATTCTTGAAGTTGAATCTAGTGGATCAACAGCAGGATAAATACCTTTTTCTGCAATTTTTCTATTAAGAACAGTAGTTGCATCAAGGTGTGCAAATACTGAAGCTGGAGCTGGATCTGTTAAGTCATCCGCAGGTACATAAACAGCTTGTACTGAAGTAATAGAACCTTTTTTAGTTGTTGTAATTCTTTCTTGAAGTGCACCCATTTCTCTAGCAAGTGTTGGTTGGTAACCAACTGCAGATGGAATTCTTCCAAGAAGTGCAGACATTTCAGAACCTGATTGAGCAAAACGAAAGATATTATCAATAAACATCAATACATCAAGACCTTTTACATCTCTAAAGTATTCAGCCATAGTAAGACCTGTTAAAGCAATTCTATTTCTTGCTCCTGGTGGCTCACTCATTTGTCCATAGCACAGTGCAACTTTATCAAGAACGTTTGACTCTTTCATCTCATGATAAAGGTCATTCCCCTCTCTTGTTCTTTCACCAACACCAGCAAATACAGAGTAACCATCATGTTTAAATGCAACATTGTGAATAAGTTCCATAATAATAACTGTTTTACCAACACCTGCACCACCAAATAGTCCAATTTTTCCACCTTTAGCGTAAGGAGCTAAAAGGTCAACTACTTTGATACCAGTTTCAAACATTTCCGTAGAAGTTGCTTGCTCTTCAAAAGCTGGTGCATCTCTATGAATAGACCATCTTTCAACAGTATCAGAAACAGCAGAACCTTCATCAATTGGCTCACCAATAACGTTAAAGATTCTTCCAAGTACTTCTTCTCCAACAGGAACTTTTATTGGTTCTCCTGTTGCTTTACAAAGCTGACCTCTAACTAAACCTTCTGTCATATCCATTGCGATAGTTCTAACTCTACCATCACCAATATGTGCAGCTACTTCTAATACTAATCTCTCTTTAGTTCCTGAAACTTCAATCGCGTCATTGATTGCTGGCAAATAGCCATCAAATTCAACATCAACAACTGGTCCCATGATTTGAATAATTTTACCTTCCATATGTACCTTTCCTTTCTAATTTCTTATTTAAGCGCTTCAACACCAGAAATGATTTCTATCAATTCAGTTGTTATAGCTGCTTGTCTTGCTTTATTAAATTGCACCGTTAAATCATTTACTTTTTGTTTTGCATTTTTTGTAGCACTGTCCATAGCTTGCATTCTAGCACTATGTTCAGCAGATAATGAATCAATTAATGAATAAAACATATTGAATTCAATATATTTGTTAACTAATTCATCTAAAACATCTTGCTCATCACCTTCAGGTTCGATTTCCATCATAGAATCACTAATATTAACTTCGTTATATTGCACATCTATAGGTAATAATGTTTTAACTCTTAATTCTTGCGTTAACATGTTTTTAAATCCATTATAAACAAGTACAACCTTATCAGTATTACCGTCTATAAAGTTTTTTAGCACATGATTAGCAAAATCGCTCGCTTTTTCATATGTTGGAGCAGAAGAAAGTCCAATTTCTTTTTGTATTAATTCTACATTTTGAAAGTTAAAATAATCTATCCCTTTTCTACCAATTGCTCTTAAATTTATTTTAGTGCCTTTAGCAGAATAATCTTTAA
>CAIJNA010000139.1 GCA_903821805.1 uncultured Campylobacterota bacterium
AAGGGAATTTTAATTTGTGGAAGTGGTCTAGGAATGAGTATGGCTGCAAATAAATTCGATGGTATAAGAGCGGCACTATGCCACAATGAATACAGTGCAATGATGGCAAGACAACACAATGATGCAAATGTACTTTGTTTGGGTGAGAGAGTTAGTGGATACGGGATGGTTGAAGCTATAGTTGACGCATGGAATAATAACTCTTTTGAAGGTGGAAGACATACTGGAAGGGTTGAAAAGATAAACAATCTTTTTGGTTGCAGAGTTTAACATATTTCTAAATTCTAAGGATAGCAAATGACAAGAGGAACACCACCTAGCGACTGGGTAGCTTATGCAGTAGTTTTAGGCGTAACTATTTCTATTGTTATTGGAAAATATCTTATTGCGCGAGGTGATCCAAATGAAGTACCTACAAAAAATGATGACAATCCAAACAATAGAAGCAAAAACAAGGAAAAAAATTAATGATAAATCCCACAATCATAGATAGTATTTTTAGTGCAGCATCTATACAAAGATGGAATGACTATCCAAGAATGGTTGATTTAGTTGAGCTTGACAAACAAGCTCACAAATTTATTATTGCTTATTTTATAGCTAAACTTGAAGATGATGTAAATTATACACACTTAATTGAAGCTGGAATATTTGAATTCTTGCGACGAGTTGTTGTGACCGATATCAGACCTGATGTTTTTAGAAAAGCACTAAAACAAAAAGGCTCAGAGATCAATAATTGGGTAATTGGAAAACTTACTCCAAGTCTGCAAGATATTGAAAATGGAGAGTTTTTAGACAGATTTGAAAAATATCTAAAAGATGAAACGCTTTATAAAAAAGAAAGATTTATCTTAAAAGCTTCATCTTATCTTTCAACAAAATGGGAATTTAGTATAGTTTACCAAACTAGCCAATTTTTAAATGGGATTGATGAAGTTAAAAAAGAAGTTGATGAAGAAATTGAGGATTACTATGAACTTATCGGTGTTAGAAAAATAGCACTCAATAAGAAATTAGCAAAAGTTATTGATCTTAGCGGAAGATTAAGATTTCAAAAAAGATGGGCTCAAACACCAAGAATTCCTGAAACTTCAGTTTTAGGACATATGTTAACGGTTGCTATTTTTGGATATTTTTATTCTAAAAAAGTAAATGCATGTGAAAAAAGAGTTGAAAATAACTTCTTTACTGCACTCTTTCATGATCTTCCTGAAGCTTTAACTCGAGATATAATTAGTCCTGTAAAATACAGCGTTGACGAGCTTAGTGAATTAATAGCTGAATATGAAATTTTAAAAATTGAAGATGATATTTTGCCAAATGTTCCAGAAAACATTAAAGATGAATTCAAATATATTTTAGGTCTATACAATGGCAGAAAAGATGAATTTTTAAATAAGATTATTATTGATGGAGAGATTAAAGTTGTTGATGACTTGTCACTTTATAACCAAGATATATATAGTGCCATAGATGGATTGGCTTTAAAACAATGCGATAAGCTTTCTGCTTTTGTGGAGGCTAGCTTATCAATATCTCATGGAATAAAATCAAAAGAATTAGTAAATGGCAAAAAACAAATACTCAATTCACTACTTTGTGTAAATGGTGTTGATTTTAAGAAAATTGCTGAACAAATAGATGAAGAATTTGGAACATCTGGCCAACAACAAATGAGAATGGAATTTTAATATTCCAATCAGCCAGTTTCAACTGGCTTGATTATAAAAAAGCTATTCTTTCAAACTCCAACTAATAGTTTCTCCTGCATACATAGGTACAACAACTTCTCCAAAACCTTCATATTGAGCAGGTACAACGAAATCTTTTTTGATAAGCTTTATTGATTTTTTTGATTTTTTAAGACCGTAAATATCAATAGCATTTTTACTAATAAAATTATCTAAATTTTCCAATTTGTCATTCTTTTCAAATAATTCAACGAGTACTTGCAAGGCTATTGGGGAAGTAAATACTCCAGCAGCACATCCACAAGCTTCTTTTTTGTGTTTTGGGTGAGGAGCTGAGTCGCTTCCAAACATTATTTTAGAATTTCCACTTAATGCAATCTCTAACAATGCGTCTCTATCTTCAGGTCTCTTAGCAATTGGCTTGCAGAAAAGATGTGGTTTTAACATTCCCCCAACGACATCATCAAGTGTTATAATTAAATGTTGCAAAGTTATCGTTGCAAAAAGATTATCATATTTCTTTACTAAATCGACAGCTTCTTTTGTTGTAATATGCTCCATAATGATTTTTAGTTTAGGAAAAGCTACAGCTAATGCTTCATAAACACTCATAAATTCTTTTTCTCTGTCCATTACAAAGCCATTTGTTTCACCATGAACACAAAGAGGAATATTAAGATTGCTCATTGCATTTAATGTAGGTGCAAGAGCTACTGTATCAATAACCGAGATCCCACCTTCACTATTTGTAGTAATTCCAGCTGGATAAAGTTTGATAGCAATAATTTCATCTTTAACATTTTCTAAAAACTCATTTGTGTATGGTTTGAAAAATAGAGTCATAAATGGTATAAAATCATCATTATTAATAGCTTCTAGAATTCTATTTTTATAAGCCACTACGGCTTCTTTAGTCTCAACTGGCGGAACAAGATTTGGCATAATAACACCGCCAGCAAATGTATGACTAGTAAGTGGTGCAACCAATTTAAGCATTTCAGTATCTCTTAAATGAATATGCATATCAAATGGTGATTGAATTGTGATTTCGTTCATAATAACTCTCTTTATAATTAACTTTTACAGACTATACATTTATCCTACAAGATTTTTGATTGTTCACCTTTTGATTAGCTTTTTCATTTAAGAGATACTGAAATGCTTAAATTGGTTGCACCACTTACTAGTCATACATTTGCTGGCGGTGTTATTAT
>CAIJNA010000140.1 GCA_903821805.1 uncultured Campylobacterota bacterium
CTTTAGTTGCAGATATTATAGTAAATGTATCAGATTGGGACACAAAAAGAATAACAAAAGAAATATTTGAAAAAATTAATGCCAAATAAAAAAGCAGAAGAAATAAAAATAAACAGAAAAGAGATTAGATGAAAATAATAAACACTAAAAATAGCACATTTAAAAATGATTTTGAAGAGATCTTAGGGAGAGGAAAAGTTGACATCAAAGGTGTTAGTGGAATTGTACAAAAAATTATTGATGAAGTAATTGATAATGGAGATGATGCGATTTGTAGCCATATTGAGAAATTTGATAAATGGTTACCAAAGAATAGTAATGATATGTTTATAAATCCTGAGGATATGAAAAAAGCCTACGAAAACCTTGATTCTGAACTAAAAAGCTCATTACATACTGCTTATGACAGAATTGAAAAGTATCACCAAAAACAACTTCCAAAGTCTTGGCTTGATTTTGAAGAAAATGGGACAATTTTAGGACAAAAAGTAACTCCAGTTGATAGAGCTGGATTATATATTCCTGGCGGAAAAGCTGCTTATCCAAGCAGTTTACTGATGAATGCTATCCCTGCATTAGTTGCTGGTGTCAAAGAAATAGTTGTATGCACTCCAACTCCAAATAATGAGCCAAATGAGCTTTTATTGGCTGCATGCCATCTTTGTGGTGTTAAAACAGTAATTAAAGTTGGCGGAGCGAGCGCTATAGCTATGATGGCGTATGGAACCAAGAGTGTGAAGAAAGTTGATGTAATAACTGGCCCTGGAAATATTTTTGTTGCAACTGCAAAAAAACTTGTTTTTGGTGAAGTTAATATAGATATGATTGCTGGGCCAAGTGAGATTGGAATTTTAGCGGATGAAAGTGCTAAGGCGAATTATCTTGCAATAGATTTACTAAGTCAAGCAGAGCATGACGAAATGGCTAGTTCTATAATGATTACAACTTGCGAAAAACTAGCCAAAGAAACTAGCGATGAAGTTGAAAACTATCTAACAAAACTTTCAAGAAATGAAATTGCCAGAAAATCTATAGATGAAAGAGGCTGTATAATAATCACTCAAAATATGGATGAAGCGATAGATCTTATGAATGAAATAGCACCAGAACATCTAGAGGTAATGACTATCAATCCATTTGAATTATTACCTAAAATTAAACACGCTGGAGCAATATTCTTAGGAGAAAATACTCCTGAGCCTATTGGCGATTATATGGCTGGACCAAATCATACTCTTCCAACTGGTGGAACGGCAAAATTCTACAGCCCTTTAAATGTTGAAAATTTTATGAAAAAAAGTTCAATTATCAGTTTCAGCAAAAAAGCTATTATAGACTTAGGAAACGATTGTGCACTTCTTGCAGATACTGAAGGCCTAACTGCGCATGCTGAGTCTGTAAGAGTAAGATTAAGATAATTTCACAAGCTATCACAAAGCTGTTGTTGTTAAACTCAGCAAAATAAATAAAAATAAAAAAGGAAATAAAATGAATAAGTATGAAGCACTATTTGAAGATGAAGAGGATATTTTTGGAGGAAC
>CAIJNA010000141.1 GCA_903821805.1 uncultured Campylobacterota bacterium
ACAATAAAGAATTAAAAACCGAAATATATTTATTTTATTTTTTGGAGGAGGAGTTATTTAGAAAGTTTTTCTTCGTTCTCGGTTTTTAATCTTTGAAAGTATATTAAATTAAAAAATAAACATCTTTGATCATTGTCAAATCTTTACATTCTTTACTTAATGTTTACTCTACAATACATCTTGCGGTATGAAATCCTCGTTCATATTCGCTAGAAATAAAAATATCTTCCTTGATAGTCCAGCCCAACTTTTTATTGATGACTAGACTTTGTGACACTTTTCTAACAGCTTTGCTTTCACAAATAACATTTTTCCCGCTTAAAAAAGCAGCTTGAACATCGTTCATTCTGTTTATTGTTATAATATAGTGCGAGATTATTGCTATACTAAGCACCAAGAAAATTCCACTAAGACCATATTTAAGACTATTCTGCCCCATAAATGGTCTAGTTGTTACAAATAAAGTTACTATTAAAATAAAAGTAGCTATCGCTAAATAACCACCTTCAAGCTCAAGAAATTGCATATTTTTCCTCCCATTTAGCGAATTCATTGCTAAAGTAAATTATACGAACTTTTTTAAATTCTTCTAGCGAATGCAAAATCATGTTTGATTTGAACTCAATTTCAGAAGCTATAGAATTTATAGTATTTTGAAGCTCATCAGATGAACTTGCATGAATCATAGTGAAAAGATTGTACTTCCAATTTTCAAAAATAGGTCTTAAATAACAATGGCTTACAGCACTAAAACTAGCGGCTATTTGACCAATCTCATTACTTTTTGTTTCTTCAATTTCCCAAACAACCATTGCATTTGATGTAAATCCAGCTTTTTTATGATTTAAAATAGAAGCAAATCTTCTCATTACTCCACTATCTTTTAGTTCATTATTAATTTCAAAAAATCTTTCATAAGTCATTCCTAGTTTGTTTTTTGCTTCTAAAAATGGCTCACTAATAAACTTTATATCTTGTTGTACGAGCTCAATTACTCTAAAATGTTCATCAGTTAACTCTAGCTTTTTATCAACTTTTTTGATCACTTCTTCCTTATTTGAAAGTTCTTTGGTTGTATCAAGTTTGACTGAAATCTTAAACATTTTAAGAGTAGGAAGTATTAAAAATTCCTTTGTACCAGTTAGTTTTGCTATAAGTTCAACTGTTTTTTTTAGCCCCAAAATAGAGTTTGGCGGAACAGCTAAAGTAAACCAAATATTAAATTTATGACTTCTTAAATAGTTATGGGAAATTCCAGCATGAGAATTTATTATTTTTACTGCTTCATCAATTTTATTTTCATTCAAACTAAATGCTACCAAAGAGGATTTGTAACCAAGCTTTTTTGTATCAAATATAGCAGATGTTTGTCTTATTATTCCACCATCTTTTTCTTTTTGTAAAATCTCTAAAACATTCTCTTCAGTTGTCTCAAAATTTGAAGCAATTATTTCAAAAGGCTTCGCAACCAATGGAAAATTATGCTGAATTGCAAGTAGTATCTTGTTTTTTATTGCTTCTTCTTTGGTGTATATCATGTTATCTCTTTTATATCAAAATAAGTTTTTATAAACTCTTTTTCTTTTTGATTTTTAAATTTTATCTCATCAATAATAATTTTATTTTTATCTAAAATTATTACTTTATTGGTTGTCAGAATTAAATATTCTTTA
>CAIJNA010000142.1 GCA_903821805.1 uncultured Campylobacterota bacterium
CCAGCTCCAAAGAATACAACATCACCAGTTACAAGACCTGTTCTTTTAACAATTTCTTCCAAATCTGACTCTGAGAAAAATTTAGTAAGAGGACCTTTTAATCCATCTTCTTTCATTTGGAAATAACCAAGCCCAGAAGCTCCGAATTTTCTAACAAAATCTTCAAATGATTTCATTTGTCTTTTTGAAAAAACATTATCCCCATTAGGACATCTTAATGCTTTGATTCTATTTTTTTTAGGATCACTTGCGATACTACTAAATATCTCATTTGTACTATTAGCAAAAATATCAGAAACTTCAACCATAGGCATAGCAAATCTCATATCTGGTTTGTCACTACCGTAGATTTCCATTGCATCATTATAAGTCATTCTATTGAATTTTGATGGTATTTCATGACCAGCGGCTTTGAAAATATTTACTATTAATTCTTCAGCTACCGCCATAACATCTTCTTGGTTACAAAAACTCATCTCAACATCTATTTGAGTAAATTCTGGCTGTCTATCAGCTCTTAAATCCTCATCTCTAAAACATTTTGCAATTTGATAATATCTATCAAAACCACTTACCATTAGTAATTGTTTGAAAAGTTGTGGAGACTGTGGAAGTGCGTAAAATTCACCACCATGAACTCTTGATGGAACTAGATAGTCTCTTGCACCTTCAGGAGTTGATTTTGTCAAAATAGGAGTTTCAACATCTAAAAATCCTAAATTGTCAAGCGTATTTCGTGCAGCAATTCCAACTTTACTTCTTAATTTAAATATATTGTATGATTTTTCAGTTCTAAGTTCCAAGAATCTATTTTTTAGTCTAATCTCCTCATTTACTTTTTCATCACCAAGTTCAAAAGGCATAGGCTTACTTCTATTTTCAATAATTAAACTATCAACAACAATTTCAATTTTACCAGTTTTTAAACGAGGATTTTCTAATCCTTCTCCTCTAGCTCTTACTTTACCAGTTACTATTAGAACAAATTCATCTCTAACTTTGTCTGCTACTTCCCAAGCTGATTTATTATCAGCAGGATCACAAACAAGTTGAACTAGGCCGTCTTTGTCTCTTAAATCTATAAAAATTAATCCACCGTGATCTCTTCGGCTATTTACCCAACCAGCTACCGTTACGGTTTCGCCAATGTTGTTTTCTGTTACATCCGTGCAATAATGTGTTCTCAAAATTATCCTTTTAAAAATTGTAATAAGTGGCGATTATACCCTAAAAGGCTTAATAATCTGGAAAAAGATAGTTGAATATTAAATCCAACCCTTCTTTTTGAAAATATAAATAGGCAAAATAGATGAAATAACCATTAGTACTACAGAAAACATGTATCCATAAGTCCAAGAAAGTTCTGGAAGAATTTCAAAGTTCATCCCATAAATACTTGCTATAAGAGTAGGTGGTAGGAAAATAACATTTACAATAGTAAACATTTTAATAACCCTATTTTGTTCAATGCTCAAAACACCAAGGAAGATATTTTGAAGATAATCTAATCTTTCAAAATTGAATTCTGTGTAATCTATAAGTGACTTAATATCTTTAAGCATAATTTGAACATCACTTTTTAATTTTTCTGATAATTTTGAAGATTTTAAAAATGCAGTTAATATTCTTTGTTTATCTGTCAAGTTTTCTCTAATTTTCATATTAAGATCTTCAAAGGCAGAGATTTTCTCAAGTACTTCTTCATCGTCATTTTTATAATCTGTAAAGACAAATTTTCTCAAACTTGTAATATCTCTTGAAAGTTTCTCAATAATGTCTGCATCAGCATCAATTCTAATATCAAGTATGTGGCAAATAATATCAAACCCATCTCTGTAATCTTTTGGAGATGCTTTAAATTTTTTGGTCATTTCATCGAAAGTTAATAAGTTGATATATCTAATTGAGATTAGAAGTTTGTTATGAAGAATAAAAGAGACAGTTTCATTTTTTGGTGTCAATGCATTTGAAACAAGGAAATAACTATTGATTTCTATCTTATTGCTTTCTTCCCAATACCTAGAACTGATCTCAATCTCTTCACTTTCTTGCTTTGTTGGAAATAAAATATCAAAATTCTTTTCTATAAAATTCTTTTCTTTAACAGTTGGTGAATGCATATCTATCCAGATAACATTTTCTTTCATTTCAGTAGTTATAATATCGAGAGATTCCTCAATTTCAACAACTTTAAGTCTATTGCTATTATTCATAGTGTAAAAAATTATCATATTTAATTACCTCCTAATTTGGGCGTATGATACAAAAAAATTACTTTTTTAGGTATAAAATAATCTTTTATTTTATGATCTAATTTGTAATCATGGATAATCTATAATTAAGTATTCTTTAACTACAATCGCAAACTTATTTACAAAAAAGGAAAAGATGTCATGAAAAGAACATACCAAGCACATAACACTCCTAGAAAAAGAACTCATGGTTTTAGAGCTAGAATGGCTACGAAAAATGGACGAAGAGTATTAAGAGCTAGAAGAGCAAAAGGTAGAAAGAGATTAGCTGTTTAGATAAACAACATCGGGTTAAATCTACAAAAGAATTTAACCGAATCTACAAAAGCAACATTAAGTGGCATACTCACTCATTTGTTGCTTTTTTTAAATCCTCACAACAAACTAAATTAGGCTTTGTAGCATCGAAAAAAGTTGGCAATGCTGTCAATAGAAATAGAGCAAAAAGACTTCTTAGATCAATAATTTTAAAAAATGAATCAACACTACCATCAGGCGAATACGTATTTGTAGCAAAAGAAGATATTTTAAAGTGTACTTACGCGGTTTTATCTAAAGATTTTACATATGCTATGAAAAAAATGGGCTTGAACAAGGCATTAGTTGAATAGAATCTTTTTATCTATAATTAACTTCTATCAAAAATATATTTCAATCATTTCACATGGGAGCTGCAGATATCATCCTACGTGCTCAGAATATGCAAAAATAAATTTCCAATTTAATAATACTTTTTATGCTTTGTATTTTACTTTAATTAGAATTTTAAG
>CAIJNA010000143.1 GCA_903821805.1 uncultured Campylobacterota bacterium
TATTCAAAAACAAACAATAGAAAATTTTGAAGAAAAACTTGAAATTATTAAAACTTCAAAATATTATTTAAGTAATAGAGATGAACTTATCTCAAAAGTTGAAAAACTTGAAAAAAATATATCTCTTGTAAGAAAAGCTCTTAATATTTAACCACATTTTTCTTCATAAACTAAAAAATAGCACTTTTGCTAAATTTAGGTCTAATCGGAATTTATTGTTTATTCAATAATGATTGTTTCTTTTATTTTTAATCCAAATCCATTAATGCCAACAAACGATGTTTTTGCACCAGAGGTTAAGAGCTTAATTTCATCTATATTGAATTTTTTTAGTATTTGTGCACCAATACCGAAATCCTTCATATTTTCAGATTTCTCATCCTTGCTTTCTAAAAATATTAATAGTCCGCCTTTTGACTTTAAAAAGTTAATCGATTTTAATACAGAGTTTAATTTTTGATGATTTAGAAACAAGTCTATATCTTGATTTACTGTGTGAAACTTTACTGGAGATATTTTCTGAAGTTCCCCAAATTGAATCACAGTATGTTTATTTCCTTTATGATCTTCAAAAATGATTTTCTCAACTTTTTCATCAAAAAATAAAGCTTCATTGGTAGATATTTTTTTAACTAAAGATTCGTGAGCCATTCTGTATTCAACCAAATCTGAAATGTAAACTTGAACCATGCTGTGAGATTCTGCAAAAATATCCAAGTCATCTCTTCTAGCCATTGTTCCATCAGCTTTCATGATTTCACATATTACAGCTTCACCTTTTAGCCCAGCTAGTTTACATAAATCTATACTTCCTTCAGTGTGACCAGTTCTAGCTAAAACACCACCTTCTTTGGCAATTAGAGGGAAAATATGACCAGGTTTAACAAGTTCTGATTCTCTACTAACAGTGTTTGCTAATATTTTTATTGTGTCATCTCTTTCTTTTGCACTAATTCCCGTGGTAGCTTTTGCGCAATCTACAGATACGGTAAATGCAGTTTCATACGATGAAGTATTCGAGTGAACCATAGGAGTCAAATTTAGTCTTGTTGCTGTTTCTTTTGTAACTGCAACACAAATCAAACCTTTTGCATGAGTTGCCATAAAGTTGACATGTTCTGGAGTGCTAAATGCTGCGCTGTAAACCAAATCACCTTCGTTTTCTCTGTCTTCGTCATCAAGCATAATGACCATTTTACCTTTTTTAATCTCCTCTATTGCGTGCTCTACACGTTCGTATGAATTCATATTTCTTTTACTCTGCTTTATTATTAATTTTTATAAGTATATCAAAAATTATAAAAATTCATCTAAAAAAGCCTTGACAAAAATATTTTTTTTAACTATAATTCCACCACTTAAATGATTGGGGTATCGCCAAGCGGTAAGGCAACGGCTTTTGGTGCCGTCATCCGAAGGTTCGAATCCTTCTACCCCATCCACTCGTATACCGCGGAATAGAGCAGCACGGTAGCTCGTCGGGCTCATAACCCGAAGGTCACTGGTTCAAATCCAGTTTCCGCAACCAACTAAAATAATCACAAAATATAATTTCATTACACTTTTAAAAACTAGTTTAAATTTAAGCTTCACTCAGGTTACACTTCGCTAATTCTCATATCAAATATCTTTAAATTAAATCAGAGTAGACTTTTAGTTAAGAGTTCGTAAATTCGTACAACAATTTGTGATTCTTAAATTTTTCGATTTATCTAAAGGAGCTCAATATGAATTATTTTATCAAAGGTTTGTTGTTGTTGACAATTTTATCTACGTATTCTTATGCTTCATGTAATAAAGGTGCTACAATTTTTTCCTGTACAACTAAAAAAGGAAAACAAATTGAAGTTTGTGATAATAAAACTACAATTGAATATTCATTTGGAAAATTAAATAGTAAGCCAGAATTACTTATTAATGTTCCGCGTAAAAATGTAACTACAACGCAATGGGCTGGTATGGGTTCTTATGTATCTTATTCTGTGGATATTCCAAACAATAATACTGTTTATAATATATTTTGGGGAATGGATAGAATGAATGAAAATCATCCGATAGAAGCTGGTGTTAATGTATTTATTAATAAAAATTTAGCTGTTACTGTTTACTGTTCCGATAAAATTGAAAATAATATCGAGGGTGTTGATTTAGCACCATCAAATGAATAGTTGATTGTCATGAAATATTTTAAGCACAATCAATTACTAAAGAAATTTCTTTTTTTATTTCCAGTATTTATTTTACTTCAAATGGTTTGCTTGAATGCATCCGAAGTAAAAAATCTCTACTATCCTCATACAATCATTGGAATCTCCAGCGATCAATCATTTCCAAATTTTATTAAAGATGACGAGATGAGCTCTCCAAAAAGTGTTCAATTTTCCCTAAATGATACTAGTTTTTATATTCAAGCATTAGAAGGCTCTAAAACATTAGTTTACTCATTTCCAAAAATAAGAAAAGTTAATTCTATTAAGCACCATTTTGATTCAAAAGTTCAAGATTTTTACTCAAATAATTATAGAAATCATTTTTTTAAATATCCTGATGCGTCTATTGATTGGAATGGAAAACCAGTTGAAGCAGTCCTTGATGAATCAAGAGGCTTATTATATGTTTCTAGCTACAGAAGAGATAACGATAATAGAGTTATTTTTGGAAGTACATTATCAATTATAGATACTAGTACTAATAAAATGATAGGTTCTTTGCCTACAAGTTCAATACCAAAAGTATTGTCATTATCAAATGATAAAAATTTATTATCGGTAACAAATTGGGGTGATAATTCAATTACAATTTGGGATGTAAGTTCAGCGCCAAATAAAATAAAATTGAAAAATCATATTCAGGTAGCTTCTGAAATTGATCAAAAAAGAATAGAGCCATCAGACAAAGATTCTTCATGTGGTTTTTGTCTGCGAGGTACAACTTTTACAAATGATGACAAGTTTATTATGATTTCTGGAATGAAGTCTGGTGGTGTATTATTTATGCTGGATACAACAACATCAAAAATATCAAAAATCAATGTACCTTTTTTACCAATTCGTCATATTGTGGCTTCTAAGAAGTTAAAAAAATATTTCTTTTCTACAACAGGTGAAGGTTCAATATGTACTGTAACCGAAAATGGAATAAAAGATGGATTAAAAAATGGACTTATTAATAAAAATGATATCCAATGTCGTAAAACTAATTCACCAATTCGTACGATAGACATAAGCGAAGAAAATGGAATAGGTGTCGCGACAATGAATCAAAGTTGTGAAATCTCAATTTTTAAACTTGATACATTACAAGAGTTACAGAAATTACCAGCCCCATGCTATCCGGTAGGACTAACTTTTTCATCAAATGGAAATGCAATTATTGTAACAGCCCAAGGAAAACAAGGTGAGGGCGGACACAAAGTTGGTATTTACTATAAAAAACAATAACCTGATCTGCTAACTGAGTGAATTGGATAATAATGTATCCAATTCATTTGTATTCGAAAATAATTACTCTTTTTTAACTTTCTTGTATTATCTTGCCTGATTAATAAATCACAAACACAGACTATCAAATAAATATTTTTTACTTACAAAAGCAAGCTATTTAAAGAGCATCTTGTGACTAATAAAAAATCTAAAATCATAATACTAATAGTGAAAGAAGATGTTATTTTTGTACTTTAAACTGTAATATTTCTCATAAGTGGGGCACATTTTAGGTATAAAATTATTTAGATGCCTCATAATTTTGTA
Organism: uncultured Campylobacterota bacterium; assembly: GCA_903821805.1. Classification (GTDB taxonomy): domain Bacteria; phylum Campylobacterota; class Campylobacteria; order Campylobacterales; family Arcobacteraceae; genus CAIJNA01. The sequence goes on from CAIJNA010000143.1 coordinate 3,750, forward strand.
TTGATAAAAGAGTATAAAAGCCATAAATAAGCCATTTATAGTAAGTTACTAAATGGTTACAATTTGGTTACATTCCTGTAATCATGCTCTAACCATGAATTAATTATAATTTTGCAAATTACCAAGTAATAATAAAAAACATTTAGGAGATATTATGTCTGTAATATTTGATGCATTAAACAATATTGGATCTATTTCAATATTGTTGTTGATTTTAGCTTTAGCGTTCGCTCTTTTTTATGAGATGATAAATGGATTTCATGACACAGCAAATGCTGTAGCAATGATTATTTACACAAATTCAATGAAGCCAGGTTATTCTGTTATTATGGCTGGAGTTATGAATTTTTTTGGAGTTATTTTAGGGGGTATTGGAGTTGCTTACGTAATCGTTCACCTTCTTCCGCTTGATATTTTAGTTTCTTCAGATCAAAGTGCCACATTAGTGATGATTTTTTCTTTATTAATTTCTGCATTGATTTGGAATTTTGGAACTTGGTATTTTGGTTTACCTGTTTCAAGTTCACACTCGCTAATTGGTTCTCTTGTTGGTGTTAGTATTGCTTTTGGAATGATGCATGGATTCTCATTCTCTCAAAGTGTAAATTGGGATATTGTCTACAAAATTTTATTAGCACTTGCTGTTTCACCTTTTGTTGGATTTGGTTTTGCATATTTAATTATGAAACTATCAAGAAGATTGATAAAAAATCCAAAATACTTCAAGGATTCAAATTATGAAGGCAAAAAGAAACCTAATTTTTGGATGAGAACTGGGATTATTGCAACTGGTGCTGGAGTTAGTTTTGCTCATGGTTCAAATGATGGACAAAAAGGTATTGGTCTTATTATGATTATTTTAATTGGAATATTGCCAACGTTTTATTCTTTAAATATGGAAGAGCATCAATATAAAATAATGCAAACTAGAGATAGTGCAATTAACTTATCTAAATTCTACTCTGATAATAATGAAACACTAACAAGATTGGTGAGCCAAAAACAACTTATTAGCGCTCTAAAAATTGAAAATACAATAGCAGAATGCAATGTAAATAATGTTTATCAGACGACATCACTTATAGGTCAAAAACTTAATGGTTTAAAATCTTATTCAGAGCTTTCACCTACTGATAGATGGAATGTTCATACTGCAGTTTTATGCTCTGATAATTTCTTTGGGCAAGTAGAAAAAGCTTATAAAGCTATTGACAAAGATAAAGCTAGCTATATAGCTGATCAAAGAAAACAAATGATAACTTCAACTGAATATGTGCCTTATTGGGTTATTTTTGCAGTTGCTCTTATGATAGGCCTAGGAACAATGATCGGGTACAAAAGAGTCGTTTTAACAATAGGTGAAAAAATAGGTTCTCAACCAATAAATCATATGCAAGGTGCTGTTGCTCAAGCTATGGCAATGATAACTATTTTGCTGGCAAACTTTGCTCATGCTCCTGTTAGTACAACTCATATTGTGTCAAGTGCTGTAGCTGGAACCATGTCGGCTGAGCCTGGAGTTGGAGTGCAGAAAAAAACTATAAAAACAATTCTTTTAGCTTGGCTGTTTACATTGCCCGTAACAGCAACTATGGGATATTTTATGTTTATGCTATTGAATTTTTTGTTTATATAATTAATTGAATTTTTATCCCGCTTTGAATCCTTATCGACTAAAGATTTTGTTCCTTAGTCGATTAAGATAATATGCTCTTTGACGTCCTCAAAAATTTTACTATTCAATTGAATCTCAACCTTAGAAGTTGGAATACTTTCAACAATCACAATACATGACAAATCAAAAGTATTTTTAGTGATTAATCTTCTTATTTCAATTTCTTCATCAAA
>CAIJNA010000144.1 GCA_903821805.1 uncultured Campylobacterota bacterium
GATTTCAGCATAAATTTATCTAAAAAAATTCTGAAATAGTAAAAAAAACTACTTAAATAGCAAAAAAGCCCCTAATCTATTCACATCTCACTCACAGTGTGAATATAAAAGAATTAGTAGTTTAAAAATTGTAAAATTTAAAAATGAAGAAATACTAAGGGGGATACGATACACTATTAATTCAGTGACTTTCCTGGTGTGTTGGTCGCTTGATTAATTCTAACTTCACTCTTTGACCATGGGTTATTGCCACTGCCATTGCATCAGTTATATCGAGTGGTTTTATCTCTTTCGTTATCCCTAAAATTTGTTTTACCATAAATGCCACTTGTTCCTTAGCCGCTTTTGCTTTCCCGGTTAACGCTTTTTTGACTTGGAGTGCTGTATATTCAGCAAACATTCCATGCTCTTGTAAAATTTTGAGCATAATTGCCCCTCGAAATTGCGCTAATTTCAATACTGTCTTAGGATTATGAGCATAAAAAATATCTTCCATAGCGACTTCATCAATAGTATGAAGTTTAAAAAGATGTTCGAGTGCTTCAACCATCTGCGGGATTTGGTATTGTAATCCTTCTGCTTTTATTTTAATAAGTCCTGCTTCAACCAGTTTAAATTTTTGACCTTCTATCTTTATTAATGCATATCCACAGTTACGTGTCCCTGGATCTATCCCTAATATTGTCATTACTATTCCATTCACATCTATTCAAAACTTATTCACAGGTGTGAATAAAGATATTCACATTAAATTTATCCCTAATTATAGGCGAATATTGCTATTATTCCTCAACACTATTCACATAGGTGAGGAATAATATGAATAACATTGGTGGCATGGTATTACAAATGCTAAAAAATGAAATTAGCGAAGTCGACTATAAACGTTATATAAAACAGCTTCAGTACGATGAAGAAGAATCTAAAAGTAATTTGGCTATTTTTCATGCGCCAAATCCACTTATTGCCAATTGGATACAAACAAAATACTCAAATAAGATTTCTCATCTTTTTGAAATCAAAACAGGGGTGAAACCTACCGTTACTGTTTGTGTTAAAAAAGGTAATTTATCGTCGAACACGCCAAATATTCCTGTAGCAACGCCTGTTCAAGGTGAAAAACTACCGCACACTCTCCTTAATCCCTCCTATACTTTCCAAAATTTTGTCGTTGGGGGATCCAATAATTTTGCGTATGTCGCTTCCAAAAGTGTCAGTGAAAAACCAGGAATTGTCTATAATCCCCTCTTCATTTATGGTGGTGTTGGCTTAGGGAAAACTCACCTTATGCAGGCCGTCGGAAATGTGATGGCGGCACAAGGTAAAGTTGTTATTTATACTTCGGTTGAACAATTTTTGAACGATTTTAGCCGTCATTTGAGCAACCGTACAATGGATCGATTTAAAGATAAATATCGAAAATGTGATTTGCTTCTCATTGACGATATTCAATTTTTAAGTGGCAAAAACCAGATTCAGGAGGAATTTTTTCATACTTTTGAAGCATTACGTAATGAAAATAAGCAAATTATTATTACTTCTGATAAACATCCTAAAAAAATCGCTGGTCTTGAAGAACGTCTCAAAAGCCGCTTTGAATGGGGATTGGTTGCTGATATTCAACCTCCTGAACTTGAAACAAAAATCGAGATTATCAAGAAAAAGTGTGAAATAAATCGCGTTAAACTTGATAAAGAGGTCATTAATTACGTTGCAACTATTATTGAAAATAATACACGTGAAATTGAAGGAATTCTTTCCAAACTTAACGCCTATTCTCAACTAATGGGGGTAGATATTAATATTCAATTTGCCCGTAACGTTCTCAAAGAACAAATAGCCGAAAAACGAAGTAATATAACTATTGACACTATTATGGAAATCGTTTCTAAAGAACTCAATGTCAAAGCCAGTGAAATTCGTTCTAAAAGCCGTAATAGCAATATTGTTTATGCACGTAGAATAGCTATTTATCTTTCTCGTAATCTTACTCCTAATTCAATGCCTCAACTGGCTCAGTATTTTGGAATGAAAGATCATACCGCCGTCAGTCATACGATGAAAAAGATTCAAGAACTAATGAAAAACGATGAAGATTTTAAAATAAAAGTAGATGAGCTTTCAAATAAAGTTTCTACCTTGACAACTGACTAAAATTTCTATTTGTAAAGAGATTTTAAAAAAGCTATAATTCAAGATGTGAATAGGTGTGAATGAAAACTTTCCTTTTGATCACATCTATTCACCCCTAAGATACGGGCTTGAATGAAGTTATTCACACATTCACACCCCC
>CAIJNA010000145.1 GCA_903821805.1 uncultured Campylobacterota bacterium
TGGTCGATGATGATGCGGTACGACGGACAGAACACCGACGAGCGCACCGTGAACCTACCAGAATTGAAAGACTGCAAGACCTTTGCAGAGATGGCAACCTGCGTGATCCGCGCATTCGGTGATAATAGACTTACGCCGAAAGAAGCAAACACCTTAACTGATATTATCGGCAAAAAACAAGGAGCAAATGCTCTTGGTTTTAATACTGAGAAAAAAACTAAAAAAGAAAGAGAAGCTATTTTAGAAATGGTAGAAGCTGATGATTTAGTAAAATATGGTCTTATTCCTGAGCTTATAGGTAGACTTCATATGATAGCTACTCTTGGTGAAATTGATGAAGATGCTATGATCCATATTTTGAGTGAGCCAAAAAATGCTCTTACAAAACAATATAAAAAATTATTTAGCATGGATGATGTGAAATTAAGCTTTGAAACAGATGCCCTAAAAGAAATAGCACAAAAAGCTATAAAAAGAAAAACTGGTGCAAGGGGACTTCGTTCTATAATGGAAGATGTTATGCTTGATATTATGTATGAGCTTCCTGAATACAAAAATAAAACAGTTGTGATCACAAAAGATGTTGTCAACAAAATATCTACACCAAAAATAGCATAATAATTACGGTATAGAATAATAAAATTTAAGGAGAAGAAATGATATTTGATAAGTTTATAGGTATGTTTTCAAACGATTTAGCAATAGATTTAGGTACGGCCAATACTCTAGTTTCTATAAGAGGCAAAGGTATAGTTATTAACGAACCATCGGTTGTAGCTGTACAGCATGATAGATTTGGTAGAGATAAAATTTTAGCAGTTGGTCAAGAAGCAAAAAATATGATAGGTAAAACACCTATGAATATCCAAGCTGTAAGACCTATGAAAGATGGAGTTATTGCGGATTTTGAAATGACTGAAAGAATGATTAGATATTTCATTGAAAAAGCACACAATAGAAAAACTTTTGTAAGACCAAGAATTATTATTTGTATTCCTCATGGAATAACTCAAGTTGAAAGAAAAGCTGTAAGAGAATCTGCATTAAGTGCAGGAGCTAGAGAAGTATTTTTGGTTGAAGAGCCTATGGCAGCTGCAATAGGTGCTGGAATTCCTGTTGCTAGTCCAAACGGACATATTGTTGTTGATATCGGTGGTGGAACTACTGAGATTGGTGTAACTTCTCTTGGCGGACTTGTAATTAGCAAATCAATAAAAGTTGCTGGAGATAGATTTGATAAATCTATTATTGACTATGTTAGACAAAACTTTAATCTTTACATTGGTGAAAGAACTGCAGAAAGTATCAAATTTGAAATCGGAACAGCTATTAAACTTGATACAGATTTAGTGCTTCAGGTAAAAGGAAGAGATAGTTCAGGATTGCTTTCAACAATTGAATTAAATAGCGAAGGTGTTAGACAAGCGCTTAAGGAACCATTTAAAGAAATCGCATTAGCAATAAGACAAGTTCTTGAAGATATGCCACCTGATTTAGCTGGAGATATTGTTGATAATGGAATCGTTTTAACAGGGGGCGGAGCTTTGATTAGAGGACTTGATGTTTATCTTTCAAATGATGTTAAACTACCAGTTAGAGTTGCCGATGAACCATTACTTGCTGTTGCTTATGGAACTAGTAAAGTTCTTGATGAAGAAAAATTACTTAAACTAATTTCAAACGAATAGTATATTTAAACAGACAAAATGAATAAAAAGATTGCTTTTGTTGGATTGATGATTCTAATTTTATTAGGATATATTTTTAATATTGACAAAGCAATGTCTTCTATTTTTCTTGAAAATACATCTGATATAAGGTGGGGTTATTCAACTTCACTGACTTCATTTAAAGACAAATTGAACTCATACTTCAATCAGGCTGAAACGCTTCAAAATCTTGAGGCGCAAAAAAATAAAAATGTAAATTACAAAATTCTTTATACTGCTACTAAATTAGAGTTAAATGACATCAAGAAAGATATGCTTGTAACTGATATCAATATGACTCATCAGACACTTTATACAAAAGCTGTTAGCTATATACATATGAATGATTTTTCTAAAGTAATTTTGGACAAAAAATTGCCATCAGGTAAACTATATCCTTTGGTTACACCACAAGGATATAGTGCTGGAATTGTTAAAGTGCAAAATGGTGTTAGTATTGGATATTTAAACCCAAATGAGAAAGCTAATTATGCAGTTTTCGTTGGTAATTCTATAGCTCCAGGTATTACTTCAGGAATGGATGAATATGGAAATATTTTAGTTCAACATATTCCTAAATGGTACAAAATTCATATCAATGATGAAGTTATAACAAGTGGAATGGATGAAATTTATCCTTACGGTGTTCATGTCGGACGTGTGGTAGGCTCTAAAGTTCTTTTAAATACAAAGATGGCGATAGTTAGACCATATGCTTCTGTAATTTCAAAAAAATATTTTTTTATAATTACAAAAGTTAATCAAGAAGCAAAAATCAAAGATATAAACACATCAATTGAAGCTGTATTACAAATTAAATCAAATTAAATAAATTAAAACAGGAGAAGAAAATGTTAAAAAGAATCACAGTTATTATGTTATTAATAAGCACTTTTGCAACAGCAAATCAAATTGCTGTTTTTGAAACAACAAGTGGAACAATTGAGCTTGAGCTGAGAGAGGATTTGGCCCCAAAAGCTGTTGAAAATTTTACTAAACTTGTTAAAAAAGGTTACTATAATGGAATCATTTTTCACAGAGTTATTAAAAGATTTATGATTCAAGGCGGAGATCCAACTGGAACAGGTTCTGGTGGTGAGTCTATTTGGGGAAAAGATTTTAAAGATGAACTAACTCCAAAAGCTATGTTTAATAGACCTGGTGTGCTTGCTATGGCCAACAGAGGACCAAATACAAATGGAAGTCAATTTTTTATAACAACAGCTGAAACTCCTTGGCTAAATGGAAAACATACTATTTTTGGATATGTTGCAAATAAAGCAAGTTATGCTGTGGTACAAAGAATTGAAAATCTTGAAACGACTTACGGAGATAGACCTAAAGTTGAACAAAAAATAATTAAAGCATATTTGAAATAATAAGTTTTTACAAGATAGCAAGTATTTTATTTGTTATCTTTTATCAAAAATGGAGAATAGATGATTGAAGTTGTAGTAAATGGTTTAGCAAAAGAATTTATAGATGGAACTACTCTAAATGATATGATAGTTTCTCTTGAAATAGCTGATAAAGTTATGGCGAGTGCTGTAAATATGAATATAGTAAAAAAAGAAAATTGGAATGAATATGTTCTTCAAAATCATGACAAGATTGAGCTTTTAGAGTTCGTGGGTGGTGGTTGATAAATACTGACTTGGTAATTTGTAGAATCTAGTTTTTATTGCAAATAATATTCGCCATATTTTGTGAACTACCAAACTGTAAATATTCTCTAAGCTTCACCGAATTATCTAAAAAAATCTCTCTATCTGTATTTTTGTATTCTCTCATCAAGTTTTCACAAGTAACATTTTCTTGTAGTAATTCTTCGTGCATTTTTGGATAACCAAGATGTTTAAAGAATATGTTTGCTAAGCCCACAAATTCTATATTTAAAAGTCTAGAAGCTATAAAATAATCAAATTTTTTAGCAATAAATGCAAGTACAAATGGTGTACCAATTAGCGAAGCTTCCAATGTTGCAGTACCACTACAAATAAATGCAAATTCTGCTTTTATTAGGGTGGTGTAAGTATCATTTGAAATAGTAAACATTGAGATGTCACCATACACACTTTTAATAAAATCCTCACTAAAATGCTTTGGAATAATCAATACAAGTTCTTTATCTTCTTTTAAAAGCTCTAAGGCTACATCACGATAAAGAGGCATTAATTTAGATATCTCACTTTTTCTACTTCCCGCCATAAAGGCTATTGTGTTAGTATTTGATACTGACGTTTTGAAATCTTTTATTTCATCTAGAAGAGGGTGGCCTACATATTTTATTTTACTATCAACAGGATAATAATTTTTTTCAAATGGTAGTATCGAACAAATCGTGTCTATTGTTGCGTTGATTGTTTTGATTCTACTTTTTTTCCAAGCCCATGCTTGAGGTAGTATGTAGTAAATTATTTCTTTATTTGGATAAGCTTTTTTGATTGATTTTGCAAGCGGTAAGTTAAATCCACTATTGTCCATTAGAAGCACTTTATCTACATCTTTTGCTAACAAAACCATCTCTTTTTTTAATTTAAGGAAGAATGGAATCTTTTGAAGCACATCAACAAATCCCATAACTGCCATATCACTTACATCATAATTTGGACTTCCCAAAGACTTATCAAATATCCCTATAAATTCAGTGTCACAATGAAGCTCATCTTTGAGTGCTTTGAGGTGTATGTTTGAAGAAGTTTCAAGTGCAGAAACAAGAATTTTCATTTTTTATTACTTATTTGTTCTACTGTTTTTTTCATCTATTCCACTCAGTCCAAATCTTCTTGCGAGTTCTTGTTTAATTCTATCTGGTGAAATATTATGTTTTGCAAGTGCTACTAAAATATGATACGTTACATCTGCACTTTCATATATGATTTCATTTTCATTATTATCTTTTAGAGCAAATGTAAGTTCACCAGCCTCTTCGACAATCTTTTTAAGAAGATTATTTTCTTTGCCATTTAGCAAACTTGAGGTGTAGGATTTTTCAGAATCGCTATGTTTTCTTTCTAATATTGTATGATATAAAAGATCAATAACACTATACGATGAATTTGGATTTACTTCCACATCTGAAATTATTTCATTCGTTTTTATATTTGTAAAAAAACAAGATTTTCTTCCTGTGTGACAAGCTACACCATGTTGCTCTACTTTTAAAAGTATAGTATCATTATCACAATCAAGTAATATCTCATTTACTTTTTGTGTATGACCACTTTCTTCACCTTTCTTCCAAAGTCTTTGTTTGCTTCTACTGAAGTAATGAGCATAATTTGTTGATATAGTAAGTTCTAAGGCCTCCTTATTCATATATGCTAGCATCAAAACTTCTAATGTTTCAGTATCTTGTACAACGACTGGAATCATACCATCTTGCTTTTTGAAATCTATTTTTTCTAAATCTATCATTTTTTCCTCTATCTGAAAATACTAATTGCAGCTAGGTGCAATTGGAATATTTCTTTTTTCTAATTCCTCAATATCTTTGCTCGCCATGTTGCCTTTTGTAGTCAAATAATCCCCTATAACTATAGCATTTGCACCATAATTAAAAACATCATATTGGTCTTCGCCAAACATAAGTTCTCTGCCACCAGCAATCATTATTTTATGTGCATTTGGATTCATCTCTTTTGTAAGTTTTATGAGTTCAAATGCCTCTTCTTTTGTAAGGGGATTTTCAACCAAAGGTAGTGCTGAGTTTGGATGAAAAAAGTTAATTGGCACATTTGCTGGCTCAAGTGAAGCTATAGATCGTAGCATAGAAAGTCTATCTTCAACACTCTCGCCAAGTCCAAATATTCCTCCACAAACAAGTTTTAAACCAGCTTTTTTTGCATTTAAACATGTTGCGTATCTTTCATCCCATTCATGAGTTGTACATATACTAGGATAAAATTCTCTAGAAGTTTCAAGATTGTGGTTGTAATTATCAACCCCAGCTTCTTTTAGCCTACATAATTGTTCATAGCTAGCAGTACCATTACAAGCAATAATTCTCAATCCAAGGTTTTCAGCTTTTACGGCTTTAGCAGCACTCATTACATATTCAAGTCGATTATCATCAAGTCCTTTACCTGCAGTTACAAGACAAAATCCTATAGCTTTATTGGCCCTTGCTTTTTTAGCTTCTTCAACGATTTCTTCAATTGTTTTTCTTTTGTATCTTACAATATCAGCTTTGTATTTTACACTTTGAGTACAAAATTTACAGTCCTCAAGACATGTTCCGCTTTCGATATTTGATATCGCACAAAGATAAATTTTATCTATCATAAGTAATTTCCTTTTTATTCCAAATTATATCATTTGGATTTCTAAAATTGTATGTTATTTTATATGCTGAATCAGTTATTTCCAGCATTACGCACTCTGTTAATTGTTTATTTCTCGCACAAACTTCTCCAGGATTTAAATATAATGTCCCATTTTCATATTTTGTTTCAAAATGATGAGTGTGACCGAAAAATATTATATCTGTATCGTTATTCATAAAATAAGGAAGATGCATTAGTTTAAATTTTAACTCTTTAATCTTAAAGTAATACGGTTCTTTATTTATTTTATATTCATTTTGATATTTTAGCAATCCGTTGTCGTTGTTTCCAAATACACTTGTATAAATAAGCCCAGAGACTGAGGAACAACCTCCCGTTGAAACTACTCATGATTTTGCAGAACAATCAAATACACCTGAAATGATTACAGCATCCGTTGAAATTGAGACAACCTCGCCTGTGACTACA
>CAIJNA010000146.1 GCA_903821805.1 uncultured Campylobacterota bacterium
ACTTATCTCAGTAAAATAATCTTTGAGAATTAACATGAAATAACTCAAACTTAAACTCTTTTTGGCTAAAATCCACGAAAATTTAACAAAAATGGAGTTTATAAGTATGACATTTAATACAACTAAAATCGACGAAGCTAATGCTTCAATCTCAGGAACAATATCTTCACAAATTATTGAAGCAAATTTAAACAAAGTAGCATTACACGCTTCAAAAACTATGAGTGTACAAGGATTTAGAAAAGGTAAAGTTCCTTTGGCTGTTGTAAAAGCAAGATTTGGTGAAAAATTAACACAAGATGCTGAAGGTGAATCTGTAAGAGAAGCATTACAAAAAGGTTTAGTTGAACTTGCAATAGATAATAAAGATATTATTGGTGAGCCAGCAATAACAAAATATGATAAAAAAGAAGACGGAAGTGTTGAATTTGAAATTACTATTAGTTCAAGACCAAATGTAGTTTTAGGTGATTACAAATCTTTAATCCCAGCTATGACAATGCCATCTGTTGAAGATGCAGAAATTGATGAGCAATTAAATAATATTGCAGCTCAAGGCGCAACTTTAGAACCAATAAAAAAAGCAAGAGCTGTTAAATCTGGTGACTCTGTTGTGATAGATTTTGAAGGATTTAAAGATGGTGTTGCTTTTGCTGGTGGACAAGCTTCAAAATATACATTAGAAATCGGAAGTAATTCTTTTATTCCAGGATTTGAAGATCAAATTATTGGAATGAAATATGAGCAAGAAAAAGAGATAAATGTAACTTTCCCAGAAAGTTACCAATCGAAAGATTTAGCTGGTGCAGCAGTAATGTTTAAAGTAACACTACATGAAATCAAAGTTAAATCAAAAACTGAAATTAATGATGAATTGGCAAAAAAATTATTGCCAGAAGAAGAAAATGCAACAGTTGAAGTTTTAAAAGAAAAAGTAAAAGATCAAATTCTTTCACAAAAGAAAGAAAAATATTTTATGGAAGAGATTAAGCCTGCATATACTGAAGCTTTAGTGCAAAATATTAATTTCGCAGTTCCTGCTTTTATATTAGAGCAAGAAGTTAACCAAGCTTTAAATGGAAAAATCAGAGCAATGAGTGAAGATGAAATTCAAGGATTGAAAGAAAATCCAGATGCAGTTAAAAAAATGCAAGATGAGCTTAGACCTGATTCAATTGCAAATGTAAAAGCAACATTCATTATTGATGCGTTAGCAAAAGCTGAAGGTGTTGTTGTAACGGATCAAGAAGTAACTCAAACTCTTTATTACGAAGCAATGATGAGTGGCCAAGACGGAAGAGCAATGATTGAACAATATGAAAAAGCTGGTTATTTACCAATGATTAAAATGTCAATGATTGAATCAAAAGTTATGATTAAAATTCTTGATGAAAAACTAGGGAAATAATATGTCATACATTCCAATCGTTGTTGAGCAAACAGGTAGAGGTGAGCGAAGTTACGATATTTATTCTAGACTTTTAAAAGATAGAATAGTTATGCTTAGTGGAGAAGTTAATGATGCTGTTGCTTCAACTATAATGGCTCAGCTTTTATTTTTAGAAGCTGAAGATCCTGAGAAAGATATTTATCTTTACATTAACTCTCCAGGTGGAGTTATAACAAGTGGAATGAGTATTTTTGATACCATGAACTACATCAAGCCGAATGTTTGCACTATTTGTGTGGGTCAAGCAGCTTCTATGGGGGCATTTTTATTAAGTGCTGGAGCTAAAGGAAAAAGATTTTCACTTCCAAATAGTAGAATTATGATTCATCAACCACTTGGTGGAGCTCAAGGTCAAGCGACTGATATTCAAATTCAAGCAAAAGAGATTCAAAGAATAAAAGACTCTCTTAATCAACATTTGGCAAATTTAACAGGTCAAAATATATCAACTATAGAAGCTGATACCGAAAGAGATAACTTTATGAGTGCTGAAGAAGCATGTGCTTATGGTCTTATTGATAAGGTAATAGAACATCACGAGTAAAATATGATAAAAGAAATATTAGTTTATCCAAACCCGATTTTAAGACAAAAATCAGAAGATGTGAAAGATTTTGATGAAAATCTTCATCGTCTATTGGATGACATGAACGATACGATGATGAACAGAGGTGGAGTAGGACTTGCCGCTGTTCAGATTGGTATTTTACAAAATGTTCTTATTATAAATATCCCTATTGATGATTGCGAAAATATTGAAAACGAAGATGGTTTGCAGCTAAAAGAAAATTTGATTGAAGCTATTAACCCTAAAATAACTCATAAAGATGGAACACAAGTGTTTAACGAGGGATGCCTTAGTATTCCTGGAGTTTATGAGGAAATATCACGAGCTAAACACGTAGTTGTGGAGTATTTTAATAGATTTGGTGAAAAGCAAACAATTGAAGCGGAAGACTTTTTAGCTGTTGCTTGGCAACATGAAATGGAACATTTAACTGGCCATGTATTCATCGAGAATCTATCTTTTATGAAACGAAAGAAGTTTGAGAAAGAATGGAAAAAAGAGCAAAAAGAAAAGAAAAAGAAGTCAAGTAGACTATAACTTAAACTTATTCGGATAGTTTTAATTCGTTTATTATCTTATTAGATTCTTCTAATTGTAGGGTGTAAATATAACCCCTAAGATTCTTAGGAATCCCACTAAGTCTACATTTTTCTTTAAACTTTTTATCCATTATGTTTATTTCAAATGGTGCAATCATTATTGTATTGTTAACAATCTCAACACAAATTTCATGGGATACAACAATTGATTTTTGGTTTAAAATTTCCTCCCTAGTTTTACTAGAAATTAATATCCCTCTTTTTTTTAATTCTTTATCGATTTCACGTATTGCCAAATTAGTATCAAAGCTATCAAATTTCATCAATATGAATTTTTCACATCTAAATTCCTGGTAAGAAGGCTTCAAGCTCTTAATATCTTTGTTTAAATATTCAAAGCTTTTAATTAGACCAGTTTTGTATAGGTCAACAAAGTCATCACTAAACTTATGCCTAAAGAAATTTCTTTTATATTTTGAGTCAAAATTTGATTCATCTATAAAGTATTTTATTTTATTTTGATTTAGATATTCAAGCAAGTCATTTTTACTTACATTAAGCAATGGTCTGTATAGTTTATAGAAATTTCTTATTTCCATTTGCTGCAAACCTACTAATTCAATAAGGCCAGCACCTTTAGAAAGCTGCATCAGAAACCACTCTGATTGATCATTTAATTGATGAGCTGTTATTAATGATTGATATGCATGTTCTTTAATAATTGATTCAAAAAAGTCATATCTAAAATTTCTCGCAAGTTTTTCACTAAATCTACTGTCATCATATGTTTTTATAAAACATTTTTTATTATATTCCAAGGCGAGCTCTTTCGCATATAATACTTCTTCTTTAGAGCTTTCTCTTTGGTTGTAGTCAATAATTGCTATATCAAACTCTATGTTTTGAGAATATAGCATAAAAAAAAGAGCTGATGAATCAACACCGCCACTAAAGGCTAAAAGATTCTTCTTCGTTGTAATTAGATCAATCATAATCTGGAAAAAAAGCGTTAATTGTTTCCCTCATTTGGTTTATGTCAGTTATAAAATTAACAGCTTGGCGAAATTCACTAGCTCCATCATAACCTTTAGAATAGGTATGTAAATGCTTTCTAAAAACAATCATACCGTGATATCCATAATGATTTATCATGCTTTCATAATGTTCTTTGATAATCTCTTTTTTAAGTGAATTTGACACAAACTCACTACCTGTTGCTATTTGATGGAAAATCCAAGGGCTTCCAACAGCTCCCCTTCCTATCATGACACCATCAGCTCCAGTATGTGCTAATACATCTTTTGCTTTTTGATAGCTAGTGATGTCACCATTTGCTATAACTGGAATTTTTACAGCATCTTTTATGATCTTTATTGCATCATAATCAACTTCAGATTTATATGCACCAGCTTTAGTTCTTCCATGCACACTAATCATATCAGCGCCAGCGTCTTCAACTGCTCTCGCTATATCATAAGGAATTTTCTCTGTGATTCCTATTCGTACTTTAACAGTAGTGTATTTTTTGTTTGAATATTTTTTTATAGTTCCTAAAATAGCCTGAAGTCTTGGAAGATCACCAAGAAGATTTGAGCCACTTCCGTGATGAAATACTTTAGGAGCAGGACACCCACAATTTAAGTCTATCCCATCTATCCAGTCAAATTCATTTAATTGCTCTACAGCCATTCTAATCATATCTATTTTACTACCAGAAATTTGCACTATGTATGGATTTTCATTTGGCGACTTTTCTGTCATTTTTATTGTTCTTTCATTTGCATAAGCCAAAGCATTCGAACTTATCATCTCACTAATTGTAAGATCAACACCAAATTTTTTTGCTACATTTCTAAATGGAAGATCAGTATATCCAGCTAGTGGTGCTAAGACCACTAGAGGCTTTGAGAAGTCAAGAGTATTTGAAGATTGCATGAAACAGTATTTTAATTATTCTAAAATAAAATCATCTATATTATAGTTATATTTGCCATTATCTTTTAAGTCCATTAATGCTTTGTACATAATGTATTCATTTTTTTGTGAGTTAACTAGTATCTCTCTAGCTTTTTCTAGCATTTGGTATTCAAATAAAATATATAAATAGCTAGATGTGAAATATTCATTTTGTGCAGAAATATCTTCAAATAATTTTAATAATTGCTCAGGCTGCATTGTAGTTTTATAGTTTCTCGCAATCGTAACCAGATCACTATTTGTGAAACTATTATTTTTTAGGTAGTCTAAAATTTCATGATTAGTCAATGCTAATTGTTCTGAGTCTTTTTGTAGTAACTTCATAATCATGTGATTTGTTAAAATTAAATTACCAGTTAATTTTTTGATTGTTTCAAGTGGCTTGTTTTCTAAAACAATATCAAAAGCAAATTCAATAATTTCAGTTTCATAATTGCTCGCATTTTTTAAAACATCAATCGCATAATTATCATCTATTGAAAGTCTATTTTTTGTATTTTTTATAGCCCAAACGTTGTCTTCAGCTAATTTTAGTTCTTTCGCTGGAATATATTTACCATCATTTAATGCTTTAATAGTATTTACAGTTCCAGCTATAAGTGGAGATTCTTCAAAATATTTTACTGGGATTTTAATTTCAACAGTATTTAAAATTTCAGCAATTTCTCTTAGCTCTGGTGTTTTTAAGAAAAGGCTTGATTTTTTATCAAGTAATCTATCATTTAAAATCATAGTCATTTTGCTAATGTCTTTTTTGATAGCATTTCTTTGTAAATAACTTTTTGTACCATAAAAAATCATGTGTACAAGTGTTGCTACAAATAAAACTAATGCAGGCATTATAATCCAAATGTAAATTGGTAAAGTTTTATTGATTCCCAATCCATCAATTTTAACTGTAAATAAACCACTGTCTATGCTATAAACATAAGCCGCGATAATTAGTAAAAATGCAAACGATGCAATTATATATTTTTTAAATCCCATAAAAATCTCCTTACTTTTTGTTTTCTTCTTCGTAAATTTCTCTACAGCTTGTACAGTACTTTGCAAATGGTTTTGCTTTTAATCGTCCAATTGCAATATGCTCATCGCACATATCGCAAATACCATAAGTACCATTTGTAATTGCCTTTAAAGCATTCTTAATTTCTTCAAGTTCTTTCATTTGTTGCTTAGTGATAACCTCAAGTGTGAAACTATCACTGCTAGATTCTGCAAAATCAAAATCATCTTTGCATTCGTTTTCTTTCAATTGCGCAATATTATTCTTACTATCAGCTATGTTGCTTTCTATTTGAGCTTGTTTTTCTTCTAATATGATTTTTAATTCATCAATTTGTTTTCGTGAAGCCATTATTATCCCTGTTTTTACTTTTGGCAAGATTATATCTAAAGAATTATAAATTACTTATGATAAGGATGATTGTTAGATATGCACAGACCTCTAAAAATTTGCTCCAAAAGAACTAAGTTAGCAATTTTATGGGCCATTGTTAAATCACTTAATGTTATGATCTTATCACATTTGTTTAAAAAATCCATTTCAAATCCATAAGCCCCACCAATAAAAAAGTTTATAGTTGCTTTATCATCTAAAAGTTTACTAAATTTGA
Source organism: uncultured Campylobacterota bacterium (assembly GCA_903821805.1). Lineage (GTDB taxonomy): Bacteria > Campylobacterota > Campylobacteria > Campylobacterales > Arcobacteraceae > CAIJNA01. Next base: position 6,151 of record CAIJNA010000146.1, read on the forward strand.
AACTATCAAGTTTATTTCCTAATACGTCCAAGGCCACGTTGAAGCCAGTTGTAAGTTTTGGAATAAACACCTCGCTATAAGCTTTTTTAGCTTCATTTTCACCAATTGATTGCTGTTTTCCTATATTATTATTGAAAAGATTATGAATTTCTATTTTTGCATATTTACTTGACATTTTTATAAAGTTATTAACAATTGGTTCAAATTCGTCTTTGTCATTTTTTGCGATTTGATAAATATTAATTTTCATAAAGGTCACTACTTACCACATTGTAAGAAATATTTTGAATATCGTCTTTTATCAATACACCACCAATAGCTCCAACTGGATGTTTGGAAATTTTTGCAAGATATGAAATATTGTTTCCCAGAATATTTGGAACATCTTTTGTTTGCGTATTTCTATAAGCCCCAAGTCCTATATAATCAAGCGGCAAGTTATTTGCACTTAAAATTTCTAATTCATTATGTGTGGATAAACCAAATATTTTATTTGGATATTTTTTCTTTAAAAGCTTAAAGAGGAGATTATCATCTTTGATTTTAAATATTTCTTTTTTAAGATGATCCAAATCTTCTTGTCCAAAATGTATTCCGTCAGCAAATTCTAACAGTCCGATATGGTCATTGATAATTATTGGAATGTTTGTGTTTGATTTTAAAATTAAAAGATTATCTTTTTGAGTTTCAATATCAGAAATTTTATCTCTATATTGAATAAATTTGATTTGATATTTTGCTTGTATTTGTAAGAAATCAAAAAGGGAAAGCCCTTTATTGATTAATGTTTGCATGTCGCAAATAGCATAAATTGGTACCATATTGATAAATAATTACGCTACGTTTTTTTGAAATATTTTTAACAAATCCCCGATGGTTTTTTTCATGTGACTTCTATCAACAACCATATCTATACTTCCATGTTCAAGTAAAAATTCAGCTTTTTGGAAGCCTTCTGGCAAATCTTTTCCAATAGTTTGTTTAATAACTCTTGCTCCTGCAAAACCAATTAGAGCTCCAGGTTCAGCAATTAAGATGTCACCCAAAAATGCAAAAGATGCAGAAACCCCACCAAATGTTGGATCTGTTAGAAGTGAAATAAATGGTAATCCTTGTTGGTCAAGTTTTCTTAAAGCAGCACTTGTTTTAGCCATTTGCATCAAAGAATATGTACTTTCTTGCATTCTTGCTCCACCACTTGCGCTTACGATTATTACGCCATGGTTTTTTTCAATAGCACGATTACATGCCCTAACTATCTTTTCACCTTCAACACTTCCTAGGCTTCCACCCAAAAATGCAAAGTCAAAAATTACTAATTCAACTGGTGCACCATCTATTGTACATGACCCAGAGATGATAGATGATCTTTTTCCAGTTGCTGCAAATGCATCATCAAGTCTTGATTGATATGTTTTAGAATCAACAAAATTTAAAGGGTCATTTGGATGCAATTCACTATCATGCTCAATAAAACTATTTTCATCAGCTAATAATTGAATTCTTTTGTTAGCCCCAATTCGCATGTGAAAATTACACTTCGGACATATATGGTTTAGGTGCTCAACCTCTTTGAAGAAAAGCATTGATTCGCAAGCTGGACATTTTATCCAGTGACTTTGGCTTTCTACTTTTGGAGCATGTTTAATATTTAATTTGTCATTGCTTAGAGAATGATGTGGCTCTTTTGGCGCCAATTCATCTTTAACTTTGTTAAAAAAATTCTTCAAATCCATATTGATTTTCCTTTGATCGTCTAATTTTGTAAAGTTTGGGATTATATCAAATAAAACATAAGAAGTTTAAAATGTGATAAATATTTGAAAAATAAAGAGTGCTACTTGTTATGTTTCATATCCTTTGGCAATGCGTTTAGGCAAAGCCTCGGGATACAAATTAATGTTATTTGAAATCGTTGAAAAGAGCTAGAGCATCTAATTGCTCCCATGGATAATCGCTTTGTCCAACTTGTCCACGAGCCGCAACATCTGCATACAAAAATGTAGATTCACTTGGTTTATCAAGATTGAATTTCTTAGTTATCCAATTTGGAGTAAGACTAAAATTATCCATCACAAATTCTGAAAGCTGATCATCATCTTTGCTTGAATAAGTTCCGTATGTATCAACAGCAACAGAAGTTGGCTTGGCAACACCAATCGCATATGATATTTGTACAACACATTTTTTTGCTAATCCAGACGCAACAATATGTTTGGCAATCCACCTAGCAGCATAAAGTCCACTTCTATCAACTTTTGTGTAGTCTTTTGAACTTTGAGCCCCTCCACCAATTGGTGAATAACCACCAAAACTATCAACTATTAATTTTCTCCCTGTTAATCCACTATCATGTAAACTTGAATGGCTAACGTATTTTCCTGTAGGATTAATATGAATAATACAATCTTTGGGATCAAATAAATTTTTCGGTAGATTAGTATCTAAAATAAGTTCCATAATTAAGGTTCTAACATCATTGATATTCATAGTACTAACACATGGTGCTGAAACTACTATTGTATCAATTCTTTGAGGATTGCAACTCTCAAAATTATTTTTACAACCGTAATCCATAGTAACTTGAGTTTTAATATCAACACCAAGTTTCGCAGGATGCTGTAAAGCGTAGTTGTAAACTTTTTCCATAAGCATTCTTGCGTATGTAATTGCACTTGGCATGTAAGAAGCTGTTTCTATATCTGCATATCCAAACATAATTCCTTGGTCACCAGCACCTGTTTCACCATCTGTTTGGTCAACGCCTTGGTTAATGTCAGGTGATTGTCTATTTAGAAGAACTTGGACTTCAACATCATCAGGATGCAAACATTCTTCTTTTGTAAAGTGTGGGTTTCCGTTGTAGCCAATTTTTTTCAGCGCATCAATTGCAATTTGTTTGTATTCTTCAATAGATACTTGAGTTTTACTTGTAACTTCTCCACCGATAATTACATGTTTTCCAGCTACAAATACTTCGCTGGCAACCCTTGATTTGCTATCACCAATGATTAATTTATCTACTATACTATCTGCTATTATATCAGCACATTTGTCAGGATGACCAGGGCTTACTACTTCACTTGTAAAAAGGTAATGTTGTTTTTTTGCAGAAACTGCACAGTTTTGTTTGTTTTCCATTTTTGTTTTCCATTTCTTTGTTTTCCAACAAATTGAAATATTATAATTTCATTTGTATCGTTTTCCATCTTTTTGTTTTCCATTTTTGTTTTCCGTATTTAAGAAAAAGAAAAATTTTAAATTTAAAGTGTGAGGGCGGAGTTTATCAGATGAGGCTTAAAAAGAATTAAAAGCTCATACTGATATATTGAATTTATTTACCTTCAAAGAATTCGTATTCTGTGTAGGCAAATCCAAGATTTGATTTGTGTAGCACTTGCATCATAGCCATATTTTTAAATGCACTAAAGTCGGCAGTTTTTACAAAAGTATCTATATCTACACCATCTTCAATTGCTTTTCGTGCATTCATTTTTAGAGCCGTAAAATAATCCCTCATTTGTTTAATTGCTGTTTTGTCAGTAAATTTACCATGACCAGTCGCATAAACCTTAACATTCATTTTTTCAACATCATCAAGCGATTTTAGGCCACCTTCAACACTTCCATCTCTTATAGATGTAATTCTTTGTGAAAATAAAATATCTCCAGCGATTAATATTTTTTCTGAAGGCAAATACACCATTATATCTTCAGGTGTATGCACAGCATAGTCAAAATGAATAAATTCAATTTTTTTATTATCAACCGTTATTGAACTATTTTTATCTATAAATTGATCAAGAGCAATAACTTTTGTTCCAGCAGCATCTTCTGGTTTGATCACACTAAGCATGTGAGCTTCACTTCCAACTGGAAACTTTTTAGCTTGCGCTTTTGTTCCATATAATGTTGCTCCCAGTTCTTTGTAGTAGTTATTTCCAAGCCAGTGATCATCATGTAAATGAGTATTTATAACATATTTAATAGGAAGGTCTGCAATCTTTTTCATTGCCTTATGTGCATCTTTTGCATACTGATAAGATGGACCACTATCTACAACTATATAACTTTTCGCAGTTTTAATCCAATATGTATTTACCATATTTCCACCATTATCTTTTGATGGCTGTTCTGTTTTACCAAGAAATTGATATACGCTATCCGATATTTTTACAGGCTTTAAATCGTAGGCAAAACTAAGACTTACGGCACAAATTACTATAACTATTTTTTTTAACATTTTTTATCCTTATGAATTAAATTTATTTTGTAAATCTAAAAATTTAATATTTCTCATTTTCATTTGGAAAATTAAGACTTTCTACATCATTTTTGTATTCTGCTACAGCTTTTTTAACTAAATTTGCACCATCAATATATTGTCTTACAAATTTTGGTTTAAACTCATCAAAAAATCCAAACATATCAGACCAAACAAGAACCTGACCATCAACTTTAGCCCCAGCACCAATTCCTATAATAGGTATGTTTACAGATTTTGCAATTGCCTCACCAGCTTCTTCTTTTACACCTTCAACTACAATGCAAAATGCGCCAGCTTCTTCGATAGCTTTTGCATCAGCTATAAGTGATTGAATATTTGCATCATCTTTACCTTTGACTTTATATCCACCTTCACTCCTAAAATTCTGAGGCAAAAGACCTATGTGACCAACTACAGCAATAGAATTATCAACAAGATCTTTTATAATATGAGCTTTTTGTTTCCCGCCTTCAATTTTAATCGCATCAGCAGAAGTTTCTCTGAATACTTTAATTGCATTTTTAAGAGCAGTTTTACTATCTGTATATGTTCCAAATGGCATATCACAAATAACAAAAGTGTTTTTAGCTCCAGCACATACTGCATTCGTATGATAAATCATTTGTTCTAGTGTTGCGCTTATTGTATCTTTTTTGCCAGCGAAGCTCATATTGAGACTATCTCCAACTAATATAAAATCAACTTGATCATCAAAAAGCCTAGCAAATAATGCATCATAAGCTGTTATCATTGTTAATTTTCTATTGTTCTTAGCTTTTAAAATGCTGCCAATAGTTTGTTTCATAAATCAACCCTTTATTTATTAAATGCTAGAATCCTACCCAAACATTACTAAAGGATTATTAACTTGAAAAAATTAGTTGGATTTATAACTGCATCATTACCTAATAATAATTTTACAATTGATTTGGCACTTGCTCTAAAAGAGAATGGAGTGGATATATTGGAATTGGGGATACCATTTTCAGACCCAGTTGCAGATGGGCCAGTGATAGAAAAAGCAAGCTTATTGGCGTTACAAAATGGATTTAAATTACATGATTTGTTTGATATTACTCAAAAAATAGCACCATACATGGATACTTTTTGGATGGGATACATGAATTCATTTTTTAGATACGGAATTGAAGGGTTCTTAGAGAAAGGTTTAGAATATGGCGTTAAAGGATCAATTATTCCTGATTTACCATTTGAAGAATCTTCAAGATATCAACAAATATTTGAAAAATATAATCAATCAATTATTAGCTTTGTAGCACCAACTGATAGCGAAGAAAGAATACAAAAACTTGTAAAAGATAGCAAACAATTCATATATCTTGTTGCATATGCTGGAATAACAGGAAGTGGCAAAAATGAAGATCTATCAAAAATTATAGATAATGTAAAAAAATATACCAATACACCTATATACACAGGTTTTGGTGTTGATGAGCATACTGCAAAAGATAAAGTTCAAGGCGTTGATGGTGTAATAGTTGGTAGTGCATTTGTAAAATACCTTATAGATGAATCTTTATCAAACAATGAAAAAATGAAAAAAATCACAGGACTAGCTAGAGAAATCAAAGATAAAATAAATAGCTAAATCGATTTAAAATAGAAACGAGACATGAGCTTAAAAAGTCTTGTCTCGTTAAGTGAATATTAAGTTTCTTTAGTTATACTTCCACTCCATTTTAGGAAACACATCTTAAAATACAAAAAATAAATGGCTCGGTAGCTCAGTCGGTAGAGCAAAGGATTGAAAATCCTTGTGTCGGCGGTTCGATTCCGTCCCGCGCCACCACGTTAGAATAAGCTGGATTAGCTCAGTTGGTAGAGCAGCTGATTTGTAATCAGCAGGTCGTAGGTTCAAGTCCTATATCCAGCTCCATTTTATTGTTTAAATAGCAAGAAAATCTCATGGTGAGGTTGGAGAGCGGTCAAATCCTGCGGACTGTAAATCCGCCGCCTACGGCTTCGAAGGTTCAAATCCTTCTCTCACCACCACTTTTTTTGCGGGAGTAGCTCAGTTGGCTAGAGCTCCTGCCTTCCAAGCAGGTTGTCGCGAGTTCGAGTCTCGTCTCCCGCTCCAATTATAAAAATCAAAAACAATCATAATTACTGTTTAAAGTTAAAGCTATATTTAAAGT
>CAIJNA010000147.1 GCA_903821805.1 uncultured Campylobacterota bacterium
TCATAAGATTTTGTGGATTCTCAATAGTATTAGTATTAGTATTAGTATTAGTATATGAGCCAACTTCAATAACTGCTTTAACTTCATAAGTTGGTTTAGCAATAAAAGAATATGCCGTAGCCAATATAGTTACAATAATCGCGAATGTAAAAATAAAGATTTTTCGCTTAGATAATACTTTAAATAATTCTTTTAAATCAATTTCATCTTCTTGTTGCATTCGTACAATATTTGTATTTTCCATTCTATTCCTTTGTTTTAAATATCTAGCACACTATACACAGGTGCAATTTTTTCAATTTTTTCTTTTCCATTTAAAAATGTTAAATTCATTAGAAAACAAACTTCTACCAATTCAGCTTTTGTATCAATAACAAGCTTAGATGCAGCCACAGCTGTTCCTCCTGTTGCGCATAAATCATCAATCATCAGAACTCTAGCACCAACTTTCGAATCAAAAGCATCAATATGAATTTCAACCTCATCAAAACCGTATTCAAGCTCATATTTTTCACAAATAGTAGTGCTCGGAAGCTTCCCTTTCTTTCGAATAGGCACAAATCCTATTCCAAGTTTTATAGCCAATGCTGCGCCAAAGATAAACCCTCTACTGTCAATACCAGCTATATAATCAAGATTATAGTTTCTATATTTTGCTTCTAAGTGATCCATAAGAAGTGTAAATGCCTCACTATTATTTAAAAGTGTTGTTATATCTTTAAAAATAATTCCTGGCTTCGGAAAGTCGTTGATGTCCCGTATGCTACTAAGTAAAAATTGTCTTTGTTCTATGCTTAAATCGTTCATTATTCCTCTTCTGTGATAATATTATTTGATACAAAAATAAAAATTTATTTTATATATTAAAATGAAATTGTTGTCTAAAATAATCTATTAAAAATTGTCGTCAACTATTTGACAAATAGTGTGAATAAATAATATATGCATCTCTTGAACTCTTGGTGTATCTTCACATCTCACTACTAAATTAAAATCGCATGCATCATTCATAGCTCCACCGCTTCGTCCACTCATTCCAAGAGTTTTACAACCCATTGATTTCGCAACTTCAAATGCATTAATAACATTTTTACTATTTCCACTTGTGCTAATTCCGATCAGCAAATCACCTTCGTTAGCTAGGGCTTCTGTTTGTCTGTCAAAAATTCTATCATATCCATAATCGTTTCCGATTGCTGTAATTGCACTAGTATCTGTTGTTAGTGATATTCCAGCTAATCCTCTTCTTTCTGTTTTATACCTACCTGTAAGTTCTGCGGCAAAATGTTGAGCATCAGCAGCACTTCCACCATTTCCACAGATAATAACTTTTTTACCATTTTTTAAAGTATCAACAACCATTTGTGACGCTCTTGCAAGGTCGCTCGCCATTGTTTCCTTAACCATTTTTATAGTTTCAAGATGTTTATCAAATTCATTATTTATAGTATTTATCATTTTCTAGTTTCCTTATTTTTCTTTATCTTCATTTTAGTACGTACTTATTAATAGTTTACTTTAAATCCAAAAAATAGAGTTTTATCATATGAAAATTCATATCCATCCGTATATGATGTTTTAATACTTCTTCCACCAACATAAACATATCCATTATCTATAACTTTATAATTTACTTTAGCATTCCATTCTTTGTAACTATCACCATCACTAAATGATAATACTTTTGGCGCATAATCAATTTCTCCATCAATATAGAATCTATCATTAATCATATAACTAGCAAATATTCCAAGTGGAGCAGCAACAAATGTTTTTTCACTATTATCTGCTACAAGACCTTTAACACCCAACCCTAAACTAAATCCATAATCATCAACATAAGGATTTACAATTTTAACGCCCACAGATGTTAAAGTTTGAGTATTTCCGACTGCATTATTTTCACTTCTTAAGTAGTTTGCAGTAAAAAGATAATTACTATTTTGGCTAAGATTGTAGCTATTATTCAGATTGTATTCGACTCCAACTTGTAATGTATTATCATTTATATTAATATCAGCAGATCCCATTGCATACGTTAAACTACCAATCAAAATACTAGAAATCGCTATTTTTTTGAACATTTTATTTCCTTAATCTATTTATTTTTTATTTTATCAATTGTACTGGTTGTGCTTTTACCATCTATGAAAGTTACAAGTCTAACTTCACCTGCAATATCACTTCCAACAACTTCTTTGTCCTCATAATCAGCACCTTTAACTAACACATCTGGCTTTATAAGCTTAATAAGTTCATATGGTGTATCTTCGTAAAAATTAACGACATAATCAACACTTTCAAGTGCAGCCAAAATAAATCCTCTATCTTCTTGATTATTAATTGGTCTACTGTCGCCCTTAAGTCTTCTAACACTATCATCACTATTTAAACCGAGAATCAACACATCTCCAAACGATTTTGCAACATCCAAATAACTAACATGTCCTCTATGCAGTATGTCAAAACACCCATTTGTAAAAACTATTTTTTTGCCTTTTCCTTTGAGCCTATCAACAATACTAGTGATTTCATCAAAAGTTTTAATATGTGATTCAATACTACTCTTGTGTAAAGTACTTTTATACTCTTCAATTTCATCAATTGTAGCAGTTGCGCTTCCCAACTTGCCTACAACAACTCCAGCTGCCAAGTTTGCAAATTCTACAGATTTTTCAATATTATCATTTTTAGCCAAACTATAACCAAGACTTGCAATAACAGTATCTCCAGCACCAGTTACATCATAAACTTCTCTGGCTACTGTTGGCTTCTTGATTATTTTTTCATTTACAAGTATCGCTATTCCATCTTCACTGAGTGTAATCATAGGTATAGACAAATCAGCAACATCTCTTAGCTTTTTAAGAGCCGCCATAAGACTTGAATCGTCAATAATATCAATTCCAGTAGCCAATGTTGCTTCCGCTTTATTTGGAGTTAATAGATAAGCTCCTTTGTATTTGCTATAATCATCACCTTTTGGATCAATTAGAACTTTTATATTCGCGCCATTCGCAGCAAAAATAATTCTATTTACAAGAGTTTCAGTTAAAACACCTTTTCCGTAATCAGAAAGGATCACAAGATCGTATTCATGAATTGTTTCAAAAACTTTAATATTTAGAGACTTTTCGCTTTCCATGTCAATTTCATTTTTTGACTCCCTATCATATCTTACGACTTGTTGATGAGAAGCTATAATCCTACTTTTTTTAGTAGTCTTTCTTTTATCATCAAGTATCAAAAATCTTTCGCATCCTAAATTATCAAGCATCATTGACAATTCTGAAGCCACTTCATCATTCCCAATAACAGACATAACTGTAACATTAGCACCAAGTGCTCTTAGATTATTTACAACATTTCCAGCACCGCCAAGAACTGTTGTTTCTTTTTTAATATCAACAACCTGCACAGGCGCTTCTGGAGATATTCTTGAGCAATTTCCCCATAAATAATGGTCGATCATTAGATCGCCAATAACTAATATTTTTGGAATTTTGCCAATATCAATCATTTTTGAACCTCTGCTTTATAAATTCTTTTTATTTCTGGCATATAAGCTTTTACACCATCTTCAAGAGTAAATTTTGGTTCGTAATTCAAAAATTCTCGTGTTGTTTCAATATTTGCTTGTGTAAAAAATTGATATTGTCCAACAAATGGATTTGGAACATACTCAGTTGTATAGTTGGTTCCAAGCTCCACTTGAACGATGTCGCTAATATCTTGGAAACTTCTTGATTTTCCTGTTCCAACATTATAAATACCGCTTTTTTTTGGATTACAAGCTTTAATATTTGCCTGGATAACATCTTCTATGTAAACAAAGTCTCTTAGTATTTTATCGCTTCCTTCAAATAATTTTGGCGCATTTCCTGCCAACATCTGGTGACCAAATTGGATTACAGTTGATGCTGTTTTATTTTTATAAAATTCTCTTCCGCCGTAAACATTAAAATATCTCAGTCCAACTATACTTATTCCTGTATTGTCTTTAATATATTTATTTGTAATATTATCCATCATTAATTTACTAAAACCATAAACATTATTAGGACTTTCGTAACCAACTTCAAATCTGTCACTATCTCCATAGGTTGCTGCACTACTTGCATAAATCATATTTGCTCCATGCTTAACAGCAATTTTTAAGAGGTTTTCATATGCATTAACATTTGTGCTTATCATCAAATCTTGTTCATTTACTGTTGTATCACTAATAGCTGCTTCATGAAAAATATAATCAAATCTATAACTTTTTTCCAAATTTTCTAAATCATCTTTGGAATTTATATCGCCACTAATAACAATGCCTAAAAAACCTAATAAATTTTTAAAATGACCGAAACTCTCTAGATTACCGTTAGACAATGTTCTCCCACTACGAAATTTGTCAAAAACAACAACATTAGCATTTGGATAATTTTTTTGGAAATAAAATGCAAGATTACTACCAATAAATCCTGCTCCGCCGGTAATTAGTATATTTTTATAATTAAAATCTATATTTGTATAAAGCATATTTTCGTCCTTTTCAAGTTAAAATGATTTTATCAAAAAAAAAATAAATCTTTGGTATAGTTCATAGGGAACAGATTTTACAGTGATAATGTTTTGTTTTTTCTCAATCAAAAATATCAAAAAAATACGAAAGGTTATCGACTATGAGGGCACTTAAAATATTCCTTACAATTCTAATTGTCTCATTTTTGATTCCATTGAATGCAACTTCAAAAAAAGAAAAAAAGAAA
>CAIJNA010000148.1 GCA_903821805.1 uncultured Campylobacterota bacterium
GCATCAATCACTGCTAAAACTTCTTTTTTGAAAGCTTTTATGTAAGCTTCACTTTTGTATTCATTATTCTCATCTTTTACAAGCATACTGTATGATCGATCAGCCGTAAGTTCATCATGCCCCAAATCAAAAAGATTATTAGCTTCCAAGAATTCCATCACTTTCTCATCGGTTTTCAGCTTATTGATTAGTTCTTTATTTACTCCATTTATAATTAAAGAAGTCCAGCTACTTTGCCAAACAGTCATTTTTAATCCAACATTATAAACACCTTTGAAAATTTCTCTGTAAAAAGGTGTTAAAAGATTTTCTTTATGTATGAATTCTAGGGTTTCATTATGATAATTATTCCAAAAATCACTAACAAAAATATATGCAAGTTCAACAAGAGATATGATTTCACTTTCGCTAAGTTCTCTTTTTTTAAGAACTTGAACAAACGTATCATCTCTTAAGCTAACAAGTCTTGATACTAAAGCAACCCTTAGATCATCACTCATTTCAAGTGACAGTTTTCTAGCAAACTCATCTATTATTGTTAAATTATCAAATTCGTTATTCTCTAAAAATTCATATAGCTTATTAACTTCTTCTTTTCTATTTGTGAGGTTTTGATATACTTTTTGTACATCTTCTAAAAATTTATTTCTCATTATTCATCCCTTGTTTATTGTGAATTAATTCTTCTTGAAATTTATCAATGTTGGCACTTTCTCCCAATACAACAATTGTATCTCCATCATCTATTTTATGGTTTATGCCACGTGAACTAAATATGAATTCTCTACTAATTTCTTTATCTTGAATACCAAGTAATACAAGATTGTATTTTTCTAAAATTTCAATATTTTTTGAATATAAACCATTAAAAAGGCAATTGTTTGAAACCGAAATTTCTTTAATTGTAAATCTACTATTGTTGTGTAATATCTCTTCTAGGAGTTTCATAGAAAGCGGTTTATCTATTTGCCTAAAGATTTTTAAACCAGCTATCTCGTATGGATTAATAGTTCTTGAAGCGCCAGCTAGTTTTAGTTTTTTTGTTTCATTGTCATTGCTTGAAAGAGCAATTATTGGTATATCTTGATTTAGATTTCTAGCGCTAAGGGTTATGAATAAATTCCTATTAAAATCATTATGAAGACAATATAATGCTTTTAGATTTGGATTACATATCCCATGACTTATGAATTCATCATCATCGTAGCACTCTTTGGTTGAAATATTTTCTGTGTATTTGTCTCGTATTGCAAATTTATGAATCCTCGGGTCTGGCTCAATAATGATAAAATTATAAAATTCATTGTGCAAAGCAAGAGATATTTCGCTGGCCAATTTACTATAACCATATACTATAACTTCAATAGTTTCTATTTGTGGTGTATGCATTATTTATCCTCAAATTTTGTAGGGGATTGCAAATATGATTTAAATGATTTAATTGTTTTTTCGTATCCTATAACAATTAAAAAATCTTTTTCTTCTATGATTGTATCTGCTCTAGCCGGATTGAACTTTAAATTATTTCTATCATCATTATGACTAATCCCAACAAACGTAATATTAAATTTGTTAAACATTATCTCACTTAATGGTTTTCCTATAAATGGTGAGTTTTTAAAAATTTCCAATTCAGTGATACTTGCACCTCTAAAATCTGTCAGCATATCATCTATTGCCTCATAAGCTATCGGACTTTTTAAATAACCCATTGCAACAAGAGATGCAGAATCATTAAGTTGAATAATATCAGTAGCCCCTGCTATTTTTAGTTTATTTTTTGATTTCGAACTATTGCATCTTGATATAATTTCGACGTTAGGATTAATGCTTCTGATTGAAAGAATAATCGATAAATTAACAGTATCATCATTACTTAAAATTACAACCGAACTTATTTTATTCATAATACCAATATTTTGAAGCAAATCTATATTGGAAGGATCATCTTTTATTACATGATAGCCTTTGTCCTCAGCAACTGTACATATTTCAGGATTTTGCTCAATTATCACAACATCATGATTATTCTTTTTTAGATTATCAACTAAAACTCTGCATGTTCTTCCATAACCACAAACTAAAATATATTTTTGAAGACTTATTGCATTAGAAATAGTTTTGTTTTTTTTGATGTAATTTAATTTCTCACCCATCGCGCTTGTAACAATAGCTGTAAAAAAAGCAGCACTCGCAAGTCCTGCGATTATTAGTATAAAAACAACAATTCTACCGGCGTCAGAATGTGGAACAATATCACCGTAACCAATTGTTGCAACAGTTACAAACGACCAATATACTGCATCCCAATACGTATGCATGTGACCATTAGATCCGCCACCTTCGTAAACATAAATAACAGTTGCTGAAAACATTACAATAGCAATATATAATACGAGCAATATCGTTAATTCAAGTTTTTTTTCTACAAATATTCTTAAAAATTGGTTTATTGAGTTTGAGTATTGTAGCACCTTGAATAGGCGCAACAATAAAAATACTCTAAGAATTCTTAACGGTCTATAGGATGGTAGTATTGCTAATAAATCAATTATTGATGATGTTAGAAATAAATCTGCGTTAAATTTGGCAGTAAAAAATAATGACGTTGTTTTTCATTTAGCTGCA
>CAIJNA010000149.1 GCA_903821805.1 uncultured Campylobacterota bacterium
AGAGTCTTAAACAATAAAAAAATTACCCAAGGAATCGCAATAATGGATATTTTATCTATAATAGTCATAACATTAGCAATGGCCATAATGTTAAATGTATTATTAAAAAAATTTAAAATATCTTCAATTGTGGGATATATTTTTACTGGTCTAATTATTGGTTATTTCATGGGTGTTTCGACAATAACACAAAAGGAAATTTCACATACGGCTGAATTCGGAATTGTTTTTCTAATGTTTACAATTGGATTAGAATTCTCACTTAGACACTTAAAGCAAATGAAAAAAGAGGTATTTGCATTTGGTGGCCTTCAAGTTATTATCGTTTCGTCGTTCTTTGGATTTATTGCTCATCATTTTTTTGGAATAGATGTTAAAACATCAATTATTATTGGGGCAGCCTTATCTCTATCGTCAACTGCGATAGTTTTAAAAATACTAAATGAAACTGGTGATATACATCGACCTTATGGTAGAAACAGTGTTGGAATTTTAATCTTTCAAGACCTTGCAGTTATACCTATTCTTATCATGATTACAATTTTTACAGACACATCAGCATCGCTTGAACAACTGATTATGAACACTATAATATCAGGTTTAATTGTATTGGCCGTACTATACTTTTTTGGAAAGATTCTTTTAGAAAAACTATTGGCTTTAGTTATTGACAGCAAAAGTGATGAACTTTTTATTGGAACAATAATTTTGTTAGTTTTATCCTCTGCATTACTTGCTCATTATTTTAACTTTTCATATTCTCTTGGAGCATTTATAGCAGGAATGCTTATCGCGGAAACTAAATACAAATATCAAATTGAGGCCGATCTTGTTCCTTTTAGGGATATTTTACTCGGACTGTTTTTTATAACAGTTGGAATGCAAGTCAATATTGATTTTGTGACAAATCATCTTCTATCAATTATACTTTTAACTATAGGTATTTTATTTGCAAAATTGATTTTAATATTTGGACTTATTAGTGTTTTTAATATTCCAAAAAGAGCTTTTAAAACAGCCCTAACGTTGGCACAAGTTGGAGAGTTTTCTTTCGCGGTACTAGCACTTGCAGCATCTAGTAATTTGCTATCAAATTTCCTTCATCAGATGCTTCTTTCGTCGGTAATTATATCTCTTATATTTACATCATTTGCACTAAAATATGTAAGAGAATTTAGCAATATTTTCTTTATTAACAAAAGTGAGCTATTGGAAGAGCCAATAGTAAGCTCTGAAATAAAAAACCATATTATTGTATGTGGTTACTCTTTGCTAGGTCAGAAGATAGTTAAAAAATTAAAGCAAGATGATGTAACCTATGTAGCGATAGAGCATGATAGAAATCATGTTAAAAAAGGGCATGAGGCTGGAGATATTGTATTTTTTGGAAATGCAGCATCAAAAACAATGCTAAAGTCATTAGGAATCAAGAATGCTATAGCAGTTATAATTGCTATAGATAATGATGAAAAAGTTAGACTTATTACAGAAACAATAAACGCAATAGATCCTAATATAGATGTAATAGTTAAAATATCTCACCAAGCCCAAATTGACGACCTGAGCGATCTGGAGATTAAGAATTTTGTCAACGAAAATGAAATTGTAGCAACAGAACTTATAAAAAGAGCTACTGCATGTCTAATTTAAAAATCATCTAGATCTGAATATGATTAAATAAGGTGGTGAGCAAATGATAAAAAATATTTTACATATTATTGAGCCTAAACTTTTTGTGTATTTGAAAAATCATGGGTATAGCAAACAAGATTTTTATAAAGATTTTATAGCTAGCTTATCTGTTGCAATAGTAGCTCTTCCGCTTTCTTTAGCAATTGCCATAGCTTCAAATCTTCCGCCAGAAAGAGGTTTGTTTACCGCGATCATTGCAGGGTTCTTAATTTCATTTTTTGGGGGAACACGCCATCAAATAGGTGGACCAACTGCTGCATTTATAGTTACGGTTGCTCTTGTAGCAATGAAGCATGGATATGATGGGTTAGTTTTAGCAACACTTATGGCCGGAATAATACTTATTGTTATGTCTTTTGTTAGAGC
>CAIJNA010000150.1 GCA_903821805.1 uncultured Campylobacterota bacterium
CAATAATATCAGAGAAAACTATACCAATTTCATGTTGACCTTGTGCAACTTCATGGTGTCCAAGAATTACTTCTAAACCAACTTGCTCTAATACAAGCATCATTTCTGCTCTCATGTCAACACCACTATCAATAGGAGCTACTGGGAAATAACCACATTTAACCCTTGGTCTGTGACCCATATTTCCACCTTCGTAAGAAGTGTTATCTGACCAAGCACCCTCAGTTGAATCTACTTTATAGTAAGACTCATTCATTCCATCAATGATTTTTACATCATCAAATACGAAGAATTCATTTTCAGGACCAAAATACGCAGCATCAGCTACACCTAATTCTTCAGCATATTTAAGTGTCTTTTTAGCAATACTTCTTGGACATTTTTCATATAAATCACCTTTGTAAATATCATAAACATCACAGAATACGATAATAGTAACATCAGCTGTAAATGGATCTAAAAATGCTGTTGGAACATCTGGTTTAAGAATCATATCTGATTGATTAATTGGTTGCCAAGCATCAATACTACTTCCATCAAATGGTAGTCCTGCGCTCAAGTTATCTTTATTTATAGCGCTCATTCTATAGCTTACATGATGCCACATACCTTTTAAATCAGTAAATCTAAAATCTACAAACTGAACTTCATTTTCATCACAATAAGCTAAAAACTCTTCAATATTATTAACAAATTTTCCCATTTAATTCCCCTTTAAATTTTTTTTAATTTGGAAGATTTTATCAAAACTTCCATCAAACTTCAAGGTAAAAGTTGTATAAATTTTATACATTTACCTCAAAAAACTACCTGATTCAACATCAACTATGTAGATGTTTTATTTTAGCGACATAAAACTTATATATTTAAAAATTATATTTGATTTTTTCTCTGTTTTTAAAAGAAATGCACTCTGTATATCCAATTCTTTTGGCCAATAGTGTTATATCGTCATAATATAGACCTATTTGTGAAATCTTATGTGCATCACTACCAAAAGTTATTGGTATGTCCAATTCAAATGCTAACTCTAAAATATTCGCAGATGGATACTGTTCTTTTGGTGCTTTTCTAAAGCCTGAACTATTTATTTCGATTACCATTTCAGATTTTTTGATCTCTTTTAGTGCATCAAAACTTAATTCTTTCATACTTTTATTTGGTAAAAAATTAAAAACTTTCATCAAATCAAGATGTCCTACAATATCAAATTTACCACTTCGTGCCATATTAGTTAGTGCAGTGAAATATTCTTCCCAAATTTTATCAATATCCCTCTTGTCGTACTCGCCTATAAATTCTGGATTATCAAATCCCCATTCATCAAGATAGTGAACAGACCCTATAAGGTAATCAACTGGTGCTTTTAAAATTGATTCTTCTAAATAATTTCCATCAATATAATCAACCTCATATCCCAATAAAATATCTATTTTATTTTTATATTTTTCTTTCAATTCTAGAATACTATTTTGATAAAAATCTTGATCCTTTCTAAGCAATCTATATCCGTCTTCAAAGTTTAACATAGGAGCATGTTCACTAAATCCAAAAATATTAATATTTTGACTTATAGCTTCTAAAACATATTCTTCCATCGATCCATCAGCATGATTACAGAGATATGTATGATTGTGAAGATCAATTTTTGCTTTTGTCATGATAAAATTCCTGCACCTTCAATTTTAGTGCTTCTGTCTTGTGCATAAATTCTATTTCCATCAATAATGTCATACTTCCAAATTGGTGCGTTGGCTTTGAAATCTTCAACAAATTCATCTATTAATTCTAAAGCTACACGTCGTTTAGGACTACAAACACCAGCTATATAGGATGTTTGATGATTTAATACATCGCCTTTACTATGGGCAATCAAAACTATTGCATTTTTTTCTTTAGCTTTCTTTTGCCAAGCATCAAACCAACTATTTAAGATTGGCTCATAAATATCAAAACTTAATCCATCAATTCCACCCTCATCTCTTACGACCCCTACAAATGTTATTATTGCTCCATAATTAATCATTTTGTAGTTTTCATACCATCTATTTGTTATCTCGCAAACAGGCAAACCATTATTATAAAGCTCTGGTTTTATTGTGGTTTCGAACTGATTCACAAATCACCCGCCACATACTGGTGGAAGAAGAGACACTTTGTCGCCACTTTTTAGAACTATATTTTTATCTTTAATTAAAACATCATTGACAGCAACCGCAGAATTTTGAAGCCATTCCGCAAGATCACTATCTTCTTTTAATATTTCACTTAATTCATTTAAATTTTTGATGTCTAAAATAAATACAAAGAACACCTACATAAGTTAAAAAAATTGCGAGATATCAACAAGAAAAAGTATTCAGGTTAGATTTATCTTCCTGAATGATA
>CAIJNA010000151.1 GCA_903821805.1 uncultured Campylobacterota bacterium
TGCATAGAAACTTAAAGGAAATTATTGAAACGACGAGATTTTATTTTAATGGGATTATTACTATTAACAACTCCATTTAACAATACGTCAACAACTTATTGGGATATTATTAAATCAACACTAGATCACTTATTTCCAAAATCTACACAATTTTATGGAGCAGTTGAATTAGATGCGATTTCTTTCCTGCAATTTGCTTCACGAAACAACAAATACTTTAAAAAAAGTGATTTAGACCTTTTGATTTCAGGGGCATTTGAAATATTCAACACTGAACATGCCTTTGTAACAAAATCAATAGATATCAAAGAAAAAATATTGAGAGATTTTGAGGCAAAACAATCTGGAAAAGATTGGTTATCTACACTTATGAATTATGGAATTGAAGGGATGCTAAGTGATCCAATTTATGGTGGAAACAAAAACCAAAAAGGCTGGATAACTTTGAATCATAAACCAGGGCTTCCAAGACCAAAGAAATTATATGCAATATGATATTTGCATAATAGGAAGTGGTGCTGGTGCTGGCCCAATAGCATATCAACTAAGCCTCAACGGAGCTAAAGTGATTGTTTTAGAAAAAGGTGACCATCTTAAAAGAGATGATTTCTCAAAAGATGAAATAGCATATTCAAGGAGAAGTATTGTAACTCCAAATCTAAATGATGAGTATCATGTAATTGAGGAATTTAAAAATAACCAATGGACAAGCTATACAACAAGAGATGTTGGATGGGATTTTTGGAATGGCAATATTGTTGGTGGTGCATCTAACTTTATGAGTGGATTCTTTCATAGACTAAAAGAATCTGACTTTAAACTAAAATCAACTTTTGGAGATATTGATAACTCAAATATAGAAGATTGGTGCATAGGATATGACGAATTTTCCAAGTATTACGACATGGTTGACAAGATCATAGGAATTACAAATGATACCCAAGAGCATCCAATTAGTGATTATATTGATACGAAAGCAAATGAATTTGGAATCAATATAAACAAAACATTAAGAGCTATATTAAGCAAAAATACAGGGGACAGATTGGCTTGCTACTATTCAAATTACTGTGGAAGCTATGGCTGTAGTAGCGGAGCAAAAGGAAGCAGCAGAGAAGCTCTTTTAAGTCCTGCGTTAAAAACTGGAAATCTTACAATATTATCAAATATGTTTGTAAAGAAATTAAACAATATCAATAATGTTATTAGTGAAGCTGTTGTGCATAATAAAACAACAAAGCGTGACGAAACAATAAAGGCTAAAATTTTTGTTGTCGCAAATGGTAGTGTTGAAAGCTGTAGATTATTATTAAATTCAATGTCAGTCGAATATCCAAATGGATTAGGAAACAACAATGGGCAAGTTGGTAAAAATTTACTTTTTAGTGCTGGTGGTATTATTACTGGTGATATTGATGAAGCAATATTATCAAAAGATAAATTATTTGTTGATGGGTTATTTATAAATCGTGACATTAAAGAGTGGTATAAAATAGAAAATAAAAAAGGTGGTATGGTTGAAATACTATTTGAACATGCAAATCCAATCAGAAAAGCTATTTCTCAAAAATATGATACAAATGACAAACTTGTATGGGGAGAGAAGTTTTACAAAAAACTTGCATACAAATTCTTACAAACAAGGCAATTAACATGTGAAATATTCAATGATTGGGTACCTCATGATGACTGTTTTGTTAGCATTGACAAAAATCAGCAAGACAAATATGGTGTCAATGTTGCAAAAATAAGGATAGGATCTCATAATCAAAATGAAACAATAGGCAATAAACTTGCTGAAAAAACTATTGACTTTCTACAATATCTTGGTGCAACAAATATAAATAGCTCAATATCCCAGTATCCACCTCAAAATCTTCAAGCTGGTGGATGTAGATTTGGAAACAATCCAAAAACTTCAGTTCTTGATAAGAATTGTAAAGTATGGGGCATTGAAAATTTGTATGTTACAGATGGGAGTTTTATGCCAACTGGAGGAAGCGTTCCATATACATATACAATTTATGCAAATAGCTTTAGAGTAGCGGAACATTTAATAAATCGATTTAAGCTGATAAAGCAATATGAATAATATTAACAATATTACACATTTTGAAAGATATATTTATCCATATCTTGTGATTGCTATGATTTTTTGGGGTATTTCATGGCCATCTTCTAAAATATTAACATTTTATACAGACCCATTTACACTTATGTTTTTAAAATTCTTCATAAGTGCAATAGCACTAATACCGATCTTTTTACTACTAAATGACAAAAGATTTTTTAGTGCACAGGTAATTAAGCCTTTAGTGGTTGCTACTTTTTTTATTATTCTTTATAATTTATTTTTCTTTTATGGTCTCAAATATGGGCTTGCAGGACTTGGTGGAATAGTAGTTACAGGTTCAAATCCTATTTTTACATTTTTAATTGTTGCAATAATCGACAAGATAAATATACCAAAAAGAAAAAAGGTTGCTTTAATCATAGGTTTAATTGGAACAGCAATAACTCTTCATATAGAAAATCCGTTTGACGTGGTTTTTGGTATCTCGATGTTTCCAGATGCAGAAGCAGCGGTAACTATTGGCAAGAAATTGAATTTACCAGTAGCCACGTTAGCAATCGGCAGTGATGTTATGGTTTATACGAAGCGGTGTCCAGAGTTTTGGAAGCGGTTGGGTGATATACTAGAACAAGTTGACTTGCCTGTTGGTGTTAGCGAATCAATTTGCAAAAAAATGGCCGAAACAGGAAAGTGTAAGCGAAA
>CAIJNA010000152.1 GCA_903821805.1 uncultured Campylobacterota bacterium
AAGAACCTTGCCACTAACAATTTCACCTTCTTTATAAAGTTCTTCAAAATTTATTTTTTCTTTTTTTACAAAACTTTTTGAATTAGATGAAATATTTTTAATATATTCACTTGCATCATAAATATTTTTTTGCTCTCTACCTGTAATTTTTACGTTTCCTGTGTCTTTGTCTAAATCAATTGCAACTTCAAATTTCTCAATTATCTCTCTTATCACTGATCCAGCTTTACCAATTACTGCAAAAATTTTTGATGGATCAATTTTAAATTGCTCTATCAAAGGAAGAGCATCACTTGTAACTATATCTTTGGCTGCATTTTCCATAATATTTAAAATATGAACTCTTGCTTCTTTAGCCTGATACAATGCTTCTCTTAAAAATTCAAGTGTCACGCCACCAAGCTTAATATCCATTTGAAGTGCAGTAATACCATTAGAAGTTCCTGCAACTTTAAAATCAACATCACCATCATGATCTTCAAGTCCCATAATGTCAGTTAAGATTGCATAAGTATCATTTTCAAAAATAGCACCCATTGCAACACCAGCTATTAAAGATGAAATTGGAACACCGGCTGCTTTAAGTGCAAGAGAACCACCACAAACCGTAGCCATAGATGAGCTTCCATTTGATTCTAAGATCTCAGAAACTAATCTTATAGTATCTGTGAAATCCTTATCTATTGAACTTTGAAGTGATCTTTTGGCTAAATTACCATGACCAAGCTCTCGTCTACCAACACCAAAAATTGCTTTTGCCTCACCAACACTAAAACCAGGGAAGTTATAATGAACCATAAAGTTTTCATTAGAAGTTGTTTTTTGACCAAGAACCTCAAACATTTGTGAATCTTTTTCGTTACCTAATGTACCAATAACAAGTGCTTGCGTTTCACCTCTAGTAAATAAACAACTGCTATGTGCTGATGGTAAAATATTTGTTTCTATAGAAATATTTCTAACTTCTTTTAAACCTCTTCCGTCAGCTCTTACTTTATCATTTACAGTCATTTGTCTTACTAAATCTTTTTTAAATATTGATATAGCTTCATAAACATCTGCTTTTGAAATTTCATTTGCTACACAATGATCATTTTGTGATATTTTATTAGCAAGTTCTTTCAGTTCTACAGCTCGTTCTTTTTTTGCTAATTGCTTAATTGCAGCAAGAGTTTCCTCTTTAAAGTTCGTAGAGACATAATTTAATAATTCGTCTGAAATATGTTTTGAGTAAAGCTCTACGTTAACTTTATCTTTCATTGCAATCTCAAAACTTTGCTCATAAGTAGTATTTGCTATCTTTAGATAATTCTGAGCAAGATTAATAATATCAATCAGTTCATCTTCATTTACATCATTAATATTATGTTTTTTCACAAATGTTTCAGTTGATGATTCAATAATTTCCTCATCACTCAAAGATTGCATTTCAATCATAAGCATTTCAGAACTACTTCCAGCCAAATATAAGTCTAAAGTAGAGTTTTGCATTTGAGAATAAGTTGGATTTACAACCAAAGAATCATTAATTTTTCCTATTCTAACACCACAAATTGATTTTTTTATTGGCAGATCCGATACATAAAGTGCTGCTGAAGCTGCATTTAATGCTAAAACTTGAAGGTCTAGTTCTCTATCTACACTTAGAACCATAACCGTAATCGTAGTTGGATATACGTATCCTTGCGGGAAAAGTGGTCTTAAACTTCTATCAATAATTCTTGATGTGAGAGTTTCAATATCACTTGGTTTACCTTCTCTTTTGATGAATCCGCCAGGAATTTTTCCAGCTGCATAAGCTTTTTCAATATACTGAACAGTTAATGGAGTAAAATCCTCACTTACTGGGTGATCAAATTCGCTAACAACTGATGCTAATATAACTGCATCCCCTACTTTATATAAAACTGATCCATTTGCTTGTTTTGCTACTTTATCAAATTCGAAAGTCTCTTGTTGATTGTTTAGTTCTAGTTCACATATTATTGACATTAATTATTTCCTTTTTATTTATGGTTCTTTTATTTATTGTTTTTTTATTTATTTAGCCAAGCAACTATTTATTTCATAGATGCTGCACTACTTCCTATTAAATATTTTAAATCATCATCTTCAAACTTAACGCCAAGACCAAAGAAAATATTTCTTCCATCTGGATTTATGAAGTTATCATATCCAGTGTAAAGCTGAATATGTTTCTTCATGTTATATGTTAAATAAGATTTTAAATGCGCATTTTTTCCTCTAACATCATTGTATGCATTAAAATCAAATGCTTCAAGTGAGAATTTTAATTTTTTGTTTAGCATAAAATAATCAACTCCAAATCCGCCAGTACTATCTATAATACCTGCTCTAAGTCTTGTTTGAGCCAAGTCTTTCCCATATTGAGCAGAAACTAGAGTTCTTCCTTTACTATGAAGATCAGTGCTAGCACCTGTTCTATAATCATTAGTAGCTGCAACATCTATCAAATAATGAATTGTTGGTTTTGGTGAATAATCAATTCCAAAATAAGATTTATTATATCCATCTTTAATCATTCTTTCAGTTTTAGCTTCAACACCAAGTGTACTTTTTGTAGCTGAACCTAAATATTTATCGAGCTTATCAAATGAACTTTCTACTTTTACTGAAGCTTTATTTACACCATCAAATGCTGTATCCACATTCTTAATAGCACTTTTTAGTGTTTCTCTGTTTTCATCCAATACGCCTTGCGTTGTATCTTCAAGCTTTACAAATTTATCCATTATTGTAGGTAATTTTTCATTTATTGATTTGCCAGTTGTCTCAAATTCAGATCCAGCACTTTCAAATTTATCTAAAACTTTTGGTAGCTTATCATTAATCATTTTGCCAGTTGCTGTAAATTCAGTTCCAACATTATCAAATTTATCAAGCACTTGAGGAAGTTTAGAATTTATCATTCTTCCCGTTTCTTTAAATTCTGCACC
>CAIJNA010000153.1 GCA_903821805.1 uncultured Campylobacterota bacterium
ATTAACAAACAAGGTTAAGATAATTTTATCTTAACCTTTTTTTATGAGTTTTTTTACATTTTTTAGGTAAACTCCAACAAAATTTTATAAAATAAAATAGAATATAAAAACAAAATGACCATTAACTTCATTTTGAAAACAAATTAAGGGGATTTCATGGATAATCTTTTCCAATCACAGGACATTAAAGACATAAAAATAGAGGATTCTGTAAAAGCTTCATATCTTGATTACTCGATGAGTGTTATAATTGGTCGGGCATTACCAGATTCTAGAGATGGACTTAAGCCTGTTCATAGAAGAATTTTATACGCTATGAATGAATTAAACCTAACTTCAAGAGCAGCATACAAAAAATCTGCAAGAATTGTTGGGGATGTTATCGGAAAGTATCATCCACATGGCGATAGTTCTGTTTATGATGCTCTTGTAAGAATGGCTCAAGATTTCTCTATGAGAACTCCTTTGGTTGACGGTCAAGGAAACTTTGGTTCAGTAGATGGTGATAGTGCTGCTGCCATGAGATATACTGAAGCAAGAATGACTAAAATTAGTGAAGATATATTAAGGGATATAGATAAAGATACTGTAAATTTTATCCCAACATACGATGATGCAGGAAGAGAGCCATCTGTTCTTCCAACAAGAATTCCATCTCTACTTATTAATGGTAGTGAGGGAATTGCGGTTGGTATGGCTACAAAAATCCCACCACATAATCCTACAGAAGTTATGAATGCCCTACTTCATATGGTTGAAAATCCAAAAGCAACTGCTGAAGAACTTATGGTATTTATTCAGGGTCCAGATTTTCCAACAGGTGGAACAATTTTTGGTAGAAGAGGAATTGTTGATGCATACACTACTGGAAGAGGAAGAGTTCGTGTTAGAGCGAAACATCATATTGAAATCAAAAATAAAAAAGATATTATTGTTATTGATGAATTACCATACCAAGTAAATAAAGCTCGATTAGTAGAGCAAATTGCAACTCTTGCTAAAGATAAAATACTTGATGGTGTGAGCGAAGTTAGAGATGAATCAGATAGAGATGGTATGAGAGTTGTTATTGAGCTTAAAAAAGAAGCTATGGCTGAAATTGTTTTAAATAACCTTTACAAAACTACTCCAATGCAAATTACATTTGGAACAATTATGTTAGCTGTGCATAATAAAGAACCAAAAATTTTTACACTTCCTGAAGTATTAACTGTATTCTTAAATCATAGAAAAACAGTAATTATTAGAAGAACTATTTTTGACCTTGAAAAAGCAAAAGCAAGAGCGCATGTTCTAGAAGGACTTAAAATAGCTCTTGACAATATTGATGAAGTTGTAAAGATTATCAGAGCAAGTCAAAATGATCAAGATGCAAACGATAAACTTAGAGAAAGATTTGGACTGAGTGAAATTCAGGCTAAAGCAATTTTAGATATGAGACTTGGTAGATTAACTGGGCTTCAAAGAGAAAAACTAGAAGAAGAGTTACGAGCACTACTTGATCTTATTGCTGAACTAGAATCTATTTTAAAATCTGAAGACAAACTAAATTCAATTATCAAAGAAGAACTTGAAGAAACTAAAGAAAAATATTCTGATACGAGAAGAACTGAAATTGAAGATAGTTATGATGATATAGACATCGAAGATTTAATTCCTAATGAGCCAATGGTAGTAACAATTACACATAATGGATATGTAAAAAGAGTTCCTATTAAAGCCTATGAAATGCAAAGAAGAGGTGGAAAAGGTAAAATAGCCGTAACAACTCATGATGATGACTTTATTGAGAAATTCTTTGTAAGCAATACTCATGATACACTTATGTTTGTTACAAATCTTGGCCAACTTTACTGGCTAAAAGTTTACAAAATTCCAGAGGGAAGCAGAGTTGCAAAAGGAAAAGCCGTTGTTAATCTTATTAATCTTAAAGAAGATGAGAAAATAATGGCAATAATTCCAACAAGTGATTTTGATAGTTCAAAATCTTTAGCATTCTTTACAAAAAATGGTATCGTTAAAAGAACTGAATTAAGTGAGTTTAGTAATATCAGAAGTAATGGTGTAAGAGCAATTGTACTTGACGAAGAAGATGAAGTTATTACAGCTCAAATCACACTTCCAGAATCAAAATATTTAATGATTTTTACAGCTCTTGGACAGGTAATTAGATTTGAAACTGAAAAAACAAGAACACAAGGTAGAACAACTAGAGGAGTTAGAGGAATTAAATTCAAAGATCCAGCTGACTATGTAGTTGATGCAGAGGTTGTTGAAAATGAAGAGCAAGAATTGCTTACAGTAAGTGAAAGTGGAGTTGGAAAAAGAACAACTGTAGAGGAATACAGGATCACAAACAGAGCTGGAAGTGGAGTTATTTCAATGAAACTTTCTGCGAAAACAGGAAAAACAGTAGTTGGAAATGTAATAGTAGATGAAAATCAAGATCTTATGGCGCTTACTAGTATTGGTAAAATGATTAGGGTCGATATGCAAACTATAAGAAAAGCTGGTAGAAATACTAGTGGTGTAAATATTGTTGATGTAGATAAAGGTGATAGGGTTGTAAGTATTGCAAAATGTCCTAAAGAAAAAGAAGACGAATTAGATATTTCAAATATTGAAGATTTTATTACATCTGATACTGCAACAACACCAGTAGTTCGTGAAAATACAAACATACTGGATACTGATGGAGATAATGATATTGAGGATAATGGGGATAACGAATAATGAAAAAGTTTAATGTTGCTGTAGTTGGTGCCACTGGAGCCGTTGGTGAAGAATTATTTAGAATTTTAGATGAAATGGATTTTCCTGTTGGAAAAATTCTTCCTCTAGCGAGTTCTAGAAGTGTTGGAACAAATATTGAATTTGCAGGAAAAGAATATCCTGTTATCGAATTAACTGAAACAGTATTTGAAGAGCATGATGTTGATATTGCTTTTTTTAGTGCCGGTGGAAGTATTAGTGCTAAATATGCTAAATATGCCGTTGAAGGTGGTGCTGTAGTTATTGACAATACTAGTCATTTTAGAATGGATGCAAATATTCCACTAGTTGTACCTGAAGTTAACCCTGAAGATATTGCCCTTTGGAGAGAAAGTGGAATTATTGCGAATCCTAATTGTTCAACAATTCAAATGGTCCAAGCACTAAAGCCACTCGAAGATTTGTACGGTATTTCAAGAGTTGATGTAAGTACGTATCAAGCAACTAGTGGTGCTGGGAAAAAAGGAATGGAAGAATTAGTATTACAAATGCAAGACTTTTTTGCATTTAGACTTGATGAAACAAAAATAGAAGCTTTTGCTCATCAAATTGCGTTGAACGTAATTCCTCAAGTTGACAAAGCAATGCCAAGTGGATTTACAAAAGAAGAAGAAAAAATGGTTTACGAAACGCAAAAAATTCTTCATAAAGATATTCAAGTTGCAGCTACTTGTGTAAGGGTTCCAGTTTTAAGAAGTCATAGCGAATCAGTTACAGTAACTTTTGGAGAAAATATTGATGTTGATGTTGATAAGTGTAGAGAGGTTTTAGAACACTTTGAAAACATGAAGGTTATAGATGATCTTCCAAATGGTCTATATCCTATGCCGATTATTGCAACTGATACCGATTTTACATATGTTGGTAGATTAAGAAAAGATATCTACAAACCAAATGTATTGCATTTCTTTAATGTTGCCGATCAGGTAAGAGTTGGAGCTGCTACCAATGCTATTAGAATTGCATTTAAATGGATTGAATTGGAGGGTGAAAAATGTTAGAAAAAATTTTTGAGGGTGGTCTTTGGCATAGTAGATTTATAGTTATATTAGCTGTAATATTTGGACTTGTTGGATCAATTGTATTATTTGTAGTTGCATCAATGGATATTTTCGCTGTAGCATCATATGCATTTAATACCATTTCGACTGGAGCTCATCCTGAACATTTTCACGAAGATATTGTTTCAGGTATTATTGGGGCTGTTGATTTATACCTTATTGCTGTGGTTATGCTTCTATTTGCTTTTGGAATTTATGAATTATTTATCTCAAAAATTGATGCAGCAGAAGATAGTAATGAACAAAATGGAAGTACTATATTGGCTATTCATTCACTAGATCAATTAAAAGATAAAATAGCGAAAGTTATCATCATGGTACTCGTAGTAAGCTTTTTTCAAAAAGTTTTGCACACTAATTTTACAACGCCTCTAGAAATGCTTTATTTTGCTTTTTCAATTACAGCACTTTCTGTTGGATTATATTTTCTTGGGAAAGTAGGTAAACACTAATGGGTAAAATATTTGTAGATGCATGTTTGGGATTAGAAACACCATATACTCCGGTTTGGATGATGAGACAAGCAGGAAGATATCTTCCTCAATATATGGAAGTTAGAAAACAAGCTGGTAATTTTTTAAATCTTTGTCACAATCCTAAGTTAGCAGCAGAAGTTACTATCCAGCCACTTGATATTGTTAATGTTGATGCAGCTATACTTTTTAGTGATATTTTAGTTGTACCAAATGAAATGGGGATGAAACTTGAATTCTTAGCTGGAGAAGGTCCTGTATTTGATAAACCTATTTCTACTGAAGATGATCTAGATAGCCTAATTGGTGGAGACGAAGCTGCTTCAAAATTAACTTATGTTTATGACACAATTAAAATTTTAAGAGAACAACTTGATGCAAGAGGTGATAATAAAGCTTTAATTGGATTTACTGGAGCTCCTTGGACTTTAGCAACTTATATGATTGAAGGACAAGGCACAAAAACATATAACATTTGTAAAAAAATGATGTATTCAAATCCTGAACTTCTACACAAGATACTTAAAAAAGTTACAGAAGTTGTAAAACTATACATGGAAAAACAAATTGAAAGTGGAATTGATGTAGTTCAAATTTTTGATAGCTGGGCAGCTGCGATTGAACCTTCTAAATATAATGAATTTAGTTGGTCTTATATGGTAGAAATAGCTGATTATTTAAAATCTAAATATCCAAATACGCCAATTATTATGTTCCCAAAAGGTGTCTCTGCTTTTGTTGAAAGAGGACTAGTTTATGGAAACTTTGATGTATTTGGTGTAGATTGGGGAACTCCTATGGCTATGGCAAAAGAAAAACTAGGTGACAAATATGTACTTCAAGGCAATATGGAGCCTTGTAGGCTTTATGACAAAGTAGCAACAACTCAATGTGTAGAAGGGATTCATAGCATTATGGGTGGAAAAAGACATATATTTAATTTAGGACATGGGATTCTTCCTGATGTACCTGTAGAAAATGCAAAACACTTTGTTAGCGAATGCCAAAGAGTTAGTAAAAAGTAGTTATTTAAAACTTCTTTTTATTTTCTTGATGATATCTTTTTCTGGCTGCCAAGATAAAGGTTTTATAAGTACTACTTACAACGAAAAACTTTTATCACAGCCAACAGGATGTTTAAAATTAGTATTAAAACCATACTCCAAAGAAGTTTATGACGAAATAAAAACTCTTCATGATTTTGATGTAAACTGCACAAGAATATTAGAAATAAAATACAAAACAAAAATTGTTTGCACTAGTCAATTTAATACAAATAAAGAATTTACATCTTATCTAGAGCTTAATTTACTTGAAAACAATAAGAGTATATACACGCTATACAAAGATTTGAAAGATGAAAATATTACAGATGAAATCATAAAAGGATACAAATTATTGTGCAAAAAAATCAACCTCTAATTTTTGGTCCAATTAATTCAAGAAGATTTGGTAGAAGCCTTGGAGTTGACTTGTCCCCAAATGGCAAGCAATGTAATTTTGATTGCCTATATTGCGAATTAATCAAAAGTAAAACCATGTCTAAGCAAATTGTTTCCATTAATGTTAAAGAATATATAGAAGCAATCAAAGAAACGCTTTCTAGACATAATAATATTGATGTTATAACTTTAACTGCCAATGGCGAGCCTACCATGTATCCATATCTTAATGAGCTTATTGATGA
>CAIJNA010000154.1 GCA_903821805.1 uncultured Campylobacterota bacterium
AAAAAAGGCTTTGTTCCTAAGAACAAAGCCTTTAATTTTAAAATAAGGAAATAATAATGAAACATAAGAGTTTACTAGAACAATTAATTAATAAAAAATATAAAAGATTATTGGAACAAAAAGAATTAGCTGGGCAAGCAAACAGTAAAAGTCAAGAAGCCGGTGTAACATCCACAGAGTTCAATGTTGATTCTTTGAATTCTGCTCCTCCACAAGCTGCTCCACAAAGACCACCTGTAAACCCAGCTTCACCGACAATTCAACAACCTGCACCCAAACCAGTTCAACAACCCAGTCAATATTTTAGATAATATTTTAGGAATTTTAAAATGAGAATATCTTTACTAGAGCAATTGATTAATAAATCTTTCAAGAATTTTTTGGAAGCTGAAGTTAAAACTGGGGCTATAAATGTCCCAACGGGAAGACCAACTCCCGGAGCAGCCGATATAGCTCGACAGAAGTGGGCAGCACGAGATGGTGCAAGAATGGCGGGATTAGCACAATCAGCCAATGCCTCTGGAAAAGTTTCTCCAGAAACAGTTAGAAATTTTAAACAACCTGCTCAACCTTTAACAAATGCATCTAGAACATTCGTATCACAACAACCAACTGCAGCAAAAAGTAAAGAAGAGCAAATGATTGATACACGAGCACAAGAAGATATCGCTGCAGGAAGAGTCCCTCAAAAACCAAATGATCCAGCAAAAGCAAAAGCTCTGGAAACTCAATGGATAGCTAAATATGGACAATTTCCAGCATCAACACAAACAAAATCTCCACAGGCACCACCAATTAATCCATCAGAATATCCAGGTGTAAATCCTGCAGCAATTGCTAGACAAAATGCTAGACAAAATGCCAGACAGGCTACTGCACCTAAATTAACACCACCTTCTTTTCGAGATACTGTTGACCGATTGACTAAACAAAGTACATCTACACCTCCTCCACCTCCAAGTCCAAATACTTTAAGAGACGTTGTTGCGGCTAGAGCAAATATGCAAGCTAAACAACCAACATCTAAAAATGGAAATGGTGTTCAAACAACAAGTGGTTTTGTTGGGGGTGGTGGAGTAGCTCCTTCTGCACAATCAGCACCTGTTCAAAATACAAATAGTCAATTTAAAACAAAGACTCCTGCAGAAGAAGTTGAACTGCGTAGATCTTTTGGTTTATCTGATAAAGTTGCTCCACTAAATTATTCAGCACTTCATAATGGTGGAAATTATGATCAATTTAAAAAAGATAATCTAAATGCTCAGTCTCCAGAAAGGGCTACATATAATATAAGTGATCCATCGTCGTTATCTGCAGAAGATAAAAAGAAAAATAATATAAATGCTTCTCCTGCGGGTGGTGGATCAGCTATCACACAGTGGTAAAAGAATAATTATCAAATAAAGGATTAAATAAAATCAATGGCAAACGTAACACCTATACAATTAAGATCAGTTGATGCCTATGGAACAGACAGATTTACTTCTGGAATAAATAGGCAGATGAGAGTCATAACTGGTGGAATAAATTGTGTATTTACATTTACAAACCAAGAATTAACTGCTGCTGAAGATTGTGATGTATTTCCTTTTTGGGTGTCTTCTAAAAATGGTTCAGAAGAAGATGCTGGATATAATAGATATGTGGAAATTGGACCAGGAATTGCTGTTGTTGATGATGTTGTAATTCATGTAAAGGGTCAAGATACATATAATGAAAAATTTAATTTAGATATTAATGACCCAGCAAATTATTTAACTTATCCAAATGAAATTCAGGGACCAGGTCATCCTCCAGAAGGTTCAGATCTTGTAAGCGTTAATGCCGGCGCCATGGCCAGGTATTGCG
>CAIJNA010000155.1 GCA_903821805.1 uncultured Campylobacterota bacterium
CTAATTTTTGAAATTATTTGATAAAAAGTAACGCTATTTACCATGCTCGCTTCATCAAGCAAAAGAACTTTGTATGGAAAATAATCTTTTTCTTTGTGTGCCATTAACATTGATTGTATAGTGCTTGAACTATATCCTGTAGTTTCACTTATTCTTTGCGATGCTATACCACTTAATGCCATGCAATGAATATCCTTAAAATTAACAACTTCTTCTAAAAGTTCTAAAATAGCACGACTTGATGTTGATTTTCCAGTTCCTGCATAACCAATAAGTAATATAGTAGTTTCACCATCATTTATTAGACGAACTGCTTTTTGCTGCTCCTCGCTCAATGTAAAACCTATATTTGCCTCTTTCTTTGCCAAATAAGCATCAAAATCTTTTACAATTTTATTTGGTATTTGTCTATTTCTTCGCGTTTGAAAAAACTCTAATATACTTTTTTCACAAAAATACAACATACTGGTTGTGTATCTATCTTTTGAAGTTTCGATTAGGCTCTTATCGCCAAGCATTTCAATTATTACATTTTCGTAGAGTATTTCTTCATTTGAAAAATTTAAACTCGCATCAAGTGTTGAAAAAAGAGTAACTTTTGATATTGAACTATTTCCATTTGATTCACAATATTCACGTAAAGCATAGTCCAAACATGCTTTGATTCTAAAATTACTTTTCATATCAATACCAAAAGCAAGAGCTATTTCATCGGCTTTTTTAAAACCTATACCTTTGATCGCCACTAGAGAATAAGGATTCGTTTTAATTTTCTCTATTAAATTATCTAAATGCCCAAGCTCTTGAAAGATTTTATTGATTAGGTTTTTAGTTACACCGTAAGCGCCCAAAAAGATTGCAAGCTCTCTTAAATGTTTGAATTTATTCCAACTCGTTACTATTTGGATTAATTTTTTCTCTTTTACCCCTTTGAATTCAAGTAAAACAGATGGGCGATTATCAAGTATTTCATATAGTTCATCTTGGGAATACTTTTTTGTTATTTCGGTTGCAAGTTTTTTTGTAAATCCTTTTACAATTTTAGTTAAGAAAAAAAAGATTTCATTTTTTTTGATCTCAAGAGATGTGAATGCGAATTGAACACCGTATTTATTGTGCGTTTCCCAGTTTCCACTAAGCAGCAAATCTTCACCTTCTAATTTTTTCAAATCAGTATCAAAATATTGGCCGCAAATTTTTTGATTATTCTCCAGAACTGCAATATAGTAATTATTTTCGTTGTTGTGATAAAGAACTTTTTTTAATGTACCACTAATATTGATATGCTCAATATCCGTCATAAAAATCCCTGTCTTTATGTTTGTCTTTTTTGTATGTTGCTTTATTTTTTTCTTTTGCCAAAATATTGACTTCTTTTAGAAGGGAATTTCTTTGTTCCGTAAAATCATCATCTGTTGTATTTGTTTTTGCTAGAGTATTATTTACAAATGCTTCAAGCATATTCAGATATTCGCTATCGAGTCGTACAGCCTTTACTTTTAAAATTTCTTTATAGTATTTATCAACATTTTTTTTGAATATTTGAGCATTAAAATCCTCATTCTTTAATAATGATACTGCTCTTGTTAGGAATTTCTCTAAGACTCTTATGTATCTTAATCTTAGTACTTTTTCATTTGGTGGTGTAGATTCTCTCATTGCTTGAATGTTAGCATAAAATTAATTACAAGCTTTAAAATATGTCAACTTGATATATTTAACGATTAGATCTTTTGTCTTTATTGAGGTAATAAAGTCTTTTTTGCTCATCAAGTTTTTCAATAGAATATCGTAAAGTTGTACGTGACATTTTGGCAGAATTCTTATCAAGATATTTTATAAGATAATCTTCGCCACATTTTTTTCCAACCTCTCTTATCATCCAACCAACTGCCTTATGGATAAGGTCATGATTGTCGGACATAAGAATATCAGCTATTTTAAAAGTTAATTTATGTTCTTTTTGCTTGATAAAGTAAAATGTTGAAACAATAGCAATTCTTTTTTCCCAAATTGATTGACTTCTTGCAAAATCAAACAATACATTTTTTGGTTTATCTTTTAAAAAATCTCCAACAATATGCTCGCAACTTGTATCTATTAAATCCCAATTGTTGATATGTTTTGTATTGGAAATGTAAATATTGAAAATAGTTTCTTTTAAAGATGAATCACCAGAATTGTATTTTTGAATTAAAAAATAAAGTGATATGAGTCTCTCTTCATGTATTTTAGATTTTAATAAAATGATAATTTCTTCAAGTGAAATATAATTATTATATTTTGCAATTTTTCTCACTTCAGGTACTGTTATACCAAGAAAAAAATCATTTTCTGCATATCCGCCTTTTTCAGTTTTGAAAAATCTTTTCATAGTTTCTTGTTTAGCTAAACTACTATGTTGCAAAAGTTGACTTGAAATACTAGATGCTTTTACAGTTGACTTATCAAACATAATATATTAAATAATCCTTTTTAAAATTCACTTCTTATGCCTCTTTTATTTATAACATATACTGCTAACAAAATAGTAAAGGTGATTATGAATAGTGTCAGTGCATATTGATTTGCCACACCATAATTAAGTGCCTCAACTTCATCGTAAATAGCAATACTGGCAACCTTTGTTTCACCTGCAATATTCCCACCTATCATCAAAACAACACCAAATTCACCAACTGTATGTGCAAATGTTATAACTGAAGCGGTTAGAAGAGAAGATTTTATGTTGGGTAACAATACATACCAAACTGTTTGAATAGTGCTTCTCCCTAGGGCATATGAAGCTTCTTTAAGCGATCTGCTTAGCGCGCTAAAGCCACTCTGTATTGGGTGCACCATAAAAGGTAAGCTAAAAATAATTGAAGCAATAACAAGACCATGAAAACTAAACACAAGTCGAATATCAAATGCACTTTCAAGCCATATTCCAAATTCATTTTTGGGACTAAAAGCAATGAGTAAATAAAATCCCAAAACCGATGGCGGAAGAACAAGTGGCATTGACACAAAAGCTTCAACTACAGGTTTAAGTTTTGATTTTGTTTGTGATAAATAATAGCCCAAACCAATCCCGATTGGAAGTAAAATTAGTGTTGTGATTAATGCTAACTTGAATGTTAGTGTCATTGTTTGTAAAAAATCAGATTCCATTGTTAGCCTTATATTTTTGTCAA
>CAIJNA010000156.1 GCA_903821805.1 uncultured Campylobacterota bacterium
ACTCGAAACTGCTTTGATATAATATAATATTAAAAAAATATAGGAATTAGTATGAAATATGGTGAAAAAGAAATTTGTGAATTTGACATAAATAAAGAGGAGAATTTCTGGCCAAACGAATATAGCAAAAACTATCTAATCAATATTGAATTGCCAGAATTTGTAAGTCTTTGCCCAAGAAGTGGATATCCAGATTTTGCAAAAATTACTTTACAATACAGACCTAATGAATTGGTTATAGAGCTGAAAGCACTAAAGCTTTATATTAACTCTTTTATAAATAAGCATATTTCTCATGAAAATGCAGCAAATGAAATATATGACGTTTTGATGAAAAAATTATCACCAAGATGGCTTAAAATAGTAGCTGACTTCAACCCTCGAGGAAATGTTCATACGGTTATCACTATTGATAGCGACGAACAGTAAGAGATTTTTGTGCTAACTCTTTTATCAACAAATGATGCAGCACAAAAGCTCGGCATTTCTGTGCAGGGTGTACATTACAGGATTAAGACAAACAAACTAAAATCTATAGTAAAAGATGGTAAAACATTTGTCTATATTGATCTTGAAGAAAAATCGCAAGAATCTGGAACAGAGCAACAACAAAATAATCAAGAAATTATCAAAGTAAAAGATGAGCAAATAAGTTTTTTAAAACGTGCTATTAGATGGATGGGCTTTCAACATAAGACAGAAATTAAAAGGTTGGAGCAAAATCACAACAAACTGATTGAGGTTTTTAAAAGCGAAGTAGAACTTCTTCAAAAAGCTTATAACGAAATGCAAAATCTCTATAAGATGCAAAACATTATTTCCTATAGGCATCATAAAAAAGAGAAGCCAGAGACAATTCAAGTGGATGAATTTTTTACAATTATGAGAAAAAGAAATAAAACAAATTTTGAGATAAAACGAATGATTTTAAATCAAATCGATTTAGGTGATGAACGATTTTCTTACGATTTGAAGAAAAAGAAAATAACTATCAAAAATGACAAGTTTGAAGACCTTTTGTAAGTTTTAAAACATGGAATCACAAATATGAACGAAAAAACAATTCCGCAACAATTAACTGTCTATGATGTAGTTATTATAGGTGGTGGAGGTTCCGCATTAAGTTGCGCAATTGCAGCAAAGACAAAAGGCTTAAAGGTTATCATTGTCTCAAAATCATCAATTACATCATCTCAAACAGCACAGGCTCAGGGTGGAATAAATTCCGTTTTCGGTAACACAGATGATACGGTAGAAAGTCATATATCAGATACTCTCAAATCAGCTTCAGGAGTTGGGGATCACGATGCAATCTCATTTATGTGCAAGAATGGTTCTAATGCTATAGAATGGCTTGATGGTTTAGGTGTGCCTTTTAGCCGTAATGATGAGAATGGAATTGCTAAACGCAAGCTTGGTGGAGCTTCTTACAAGAGGGCTTGCTATAGTTCTGACTATACTGGGCTAAAAATATTACATACGCTTTACGATACTGCTATTAAACTAGATATAGAAATTGTAGAACATTGTATGCTACTTGATTTGATTAAAAAAGAAAATAAAGTAGTAGGCATAACATATTTGGATATAAAAACAACAGAAGTAAAATATATTTTATCATCAAATACTGTATTGGCAACAGGAGGTTATAGTGGGGTTTATAATGGCTTCACAACAAATAACAAAAATACGACAGGTGATGGAGTTGTTGCAGGTTTTAGAGCAGGCGTAGAATTAGAAAACATGGAGTTTGTGCAATTTCATCCAACTGCGCTAAAGGATAAATTTATATTAATTAGCGAATCAGCAAGAGGAGAAGGTGGCTATTTAGTAGACAAAGATGGAAATAGATTTGTAGATGAGCTTCTTCCTAGAGATATTGTTGCTAGAGAGATTTATAAAAAGATCAAAAACAATGAAGAAGTATTTCTTGATCTTAGACATCTAGGGCATGAAAAAGTTTTTCATTTATTGCCACAAGAATACAAACTTATTTTGCAATTTACTTCATTAAAGATGGATGAGGATTTGATTCCAATAACACCTGCAGCACACTATACTATGGGGGGTCTAAAGTGCAATAAAGACTCAGAAACATCTTTAAATAATCTTTATGCAATTGGTGAAGTTTGTTCAAACGGTGTTCATGGAGCAAATAGGCTTGGGGGAAATTCTTTACTAGAAATAATTGTTTTTGGCAAACAATTAGGAGATTCTTTAAAAGCCAAAAATATTTCAGCTGATAGTTGCTCGGATTGTGTTAAAGAAGCTATAAACAAAAACAAAGAATCTATTAATAAATTATTTATTGATCATTGTGAAATGAATTTTTACTTATTTAGGGAAAAGCTTGGTATTGTAATGTTTGAAAATGTCGGTTTGTTTCGATCAGATAAAACACTAAATATTGCTTTGGAGTTTATTGAGTATCTGGAGAATAATATGAATAATTTCGGCATAGAAGATAAGTCTACAATATTCAATACAAATTTATTGGAATTGTTTGAGTTTAAAAATATGGTTATCTGTTCAAAAGCAATTATTCTAAGCGCACTTAATAGAAGAGAAAGTAGAGGGTCTCACTACAGGGAAGATTTTCAAAGTTCTGTCGATACGTTTGAGTTTAAAACTATAATTGATAATAGCTTTAAAATTAAGATGGTTAAATAATATGAAATTAATAATTAACAACAATGAATATGAAATCGACGATAAAATAACAAATCTTTTGGATGCATTCTTATATATTAAAGAGAATATCAACAAGGGCCTAGCTTTTAGTTATGGCTGCAAAAGCGGTGTTTGCGGTAGTTGTAGTGTTAGAGTTAATGGTACTGAAAAGCTTGCGTGTACAAATAATTGTAAAGAACTTGATGAGATTTTACCTCTTAAAAATCTGCCAGTTACCCGTGATTTAATAGTTGACAATTCAAATATTAAAATAAAATTGTCACATGCAAATGCTTTTTTGTCTGAAAAAAGTACTAAAATGATTACGCAATCAGACGTACTGGATATAGATATTGAGAGTAGTTGTATTTTGTGCAATAGCTGCTATAGTTCTTGCCCAGTTTATTCCGTAAATGATTCTTTTTTGGGACCATTTGCGCTAACAAGAGTATTTAGATATGTAAACGATACAAAAGAAATAAATATCCAAACCAAACTTGATTTGATTCAAACAAATGGTGTTTGGGATTGTACTTTATGCGGAGCTTGTAATTTGGTGTGCCCGCAAAATATAGATATTAAGGGTGACATCTTAAAATTACAAAATCTTAGTGTTCAAAATGGACATGTGAATCCAATGTTTAGTTCAGCTTCAAATAGCGGTTTTAATTCTGATTTTGACAATACTTTCGGTGGTGGTTTTAATCCAAATGGATTTTAGTCCTCTATAATATGTCCTACAAATTTTGACATATTATTTAATATTTGACCACCTTTTCGAAATCCAAGACCACAGGCTTCGTAAGAATAAAAAACACCTGCTTGATAATAGTCCCCATTAGAATCTCTAGGGAATTGGTAATATTCCTGATAAATTGGCTTAAAATTATCGTATTCACCATCTGTTTTATGGAGAAGTGAATTATCGCTATCAATAATTGCAATATTTGCACCCTCTCTGCCAAAGCACATCTTCTCAACTTGTTTAGTATTGTTTAACGGCTCAAATGATGTCTCTAGGAGCAGTGGATGATTTGGATAAAGATCCCATAGAATGGTCATTATCCCCTTGCTTTGAAATAGTAAGGTATATGCAGGATTACAAATAATTGCCTTTTGATTATTAATAATTTCTGTTAAAATAAGTGCCAACTCGCCCTCGTCAATTGCTATATTTTCCCAAGGAATTAGCTTAAACCAAAATTCAAAATTTTGATCATCGATACTTATTCCATCATCGCTAAAGTCAACATCTTCGATATATGAAAAATCAGTTACAAAGCCTGCTTCTGTTGCAATATGCTGTAACAATCTAACTGTATGTTCCTCTTCGGCATTCCCTTTTATGGAAGAGAATAAAATTTTCCAATTCAATTTTGAATAATATTCTTCAAATTTTTCAATATCGCTATCAAGCGTCACAAGTCTTTTGAAGTTATCACCTATTGCTTCATATAACGAGTTGAATTGACCCGACTCATCGTAACCATTAAATTTAAGAGTTGCCCATTGAATAATTGATGTTTCAAATAGAGAAGTTGGAGTATCAGCATTGAATTCTATTAGTTTTATTGGAGTATTGTCAATTCCTCCAGCTAAATCAAATCTACCGTAAAGATGCCAATGAACATCGTCTTCCCAAGACTTCTTAATTATTTCTACAAGATTAAATGGTATATCTAGATCATGAAAAAGATTATTTTCTATTACATATTCTGCGGCTTTAATGTACATCTCGTAAAGTTCATTAGTTGCATCGTAGTAAGCTTCTGCTTCATTGGTGGTTATAGATACAAATTCATCTGAAATATACTTAGTGTTGTCTATATCTGAGTGCCAAGAGAAGCCTATTGATTCCATGTAATCATTTGTTAATGGTTTGATTTTCTTAAGCTTCATGTTTTATCCACCAAAACTATTACTTTGGTTAGAAGTTGATTTGTTGGTATTTGAAAAAAATCCATTTTTACTATTGCTTTGTGGGCTTTTGTTATTTACTGATTGGTTTGCAGGTCCCTTGTTGAAGCTATTTACGCTTTTACTATATGTTTGAGGAGATTTATAATTGGTGCTTCGTTGATTCTCGTAATTACTATTGTTAAACAATTTATTTCCAATGTACGCACCAATCATGGCTCCTGCAGCACTTGCTAGAAGTGTTTCACCAAGACTCATACCACCACCGCTACTAATACTTTCTTTTGTAAGATTTGATGTATTGTTGTCTATCTTAACGGCCTCTTCTTTGACAAGCTTGTCAATTTCTTCTTTTGACAGTATTCTTTCTGATCCGTTTTCCCTTAAAACAATAGTTGTGTTAGTGCTAGGAAATTCGTCTATTATTTTATAACTTCCA
>CAIJNA010000157.1 GCA_903821805.1 uncultured Campylobacterota bacterium
ATCAACAATACCCTGAAAATTATTAAAAGGACCATCTGTTACTCTAACAGTATCACCAATTTCATAGGAAACTTTAGGAATTGGCTTTAATGCCCCAACTTTAATCCTATTAATTATTTTATCTGCTTCAGTTAAAGATAAAGCATCTGGCTTTATAGAATTTCCAATAAAACCCGAAATTTTTGTTGTATCTATAACAGTATGCCACGCAACTTCACGTAAATTTCCATCTTCATTATACAGATCTACATTTACTAATATATACCCTGGAAAAAATTTACGTGATGATGTTTTCTTCGATCCTTTCACCATTTCGACAACTTGTTCTGTGGGGATTAACACCTCTCCAAATAAGTCATCTAGGTGATTATTCTTTATTCGCTCAAGCAAGGCAGCTTTTGCTTTTTCTTCAAACCCTGAAAATGTATTTACTATATACCAAAGCTTCGCCATTAAAATTCCCAATTCATGGTTAGTACTTCTCAGACACTTTGTTCTTCATCAGAATGAAATCTTTACTAATTAAAACCATATTGGTTGTAATTAACTTTTGAAGCAATAAAAAAAATACTACCAAACATATAATTCAAATTAAGATGAATTATATGTAAGAAATGTACTATTATCAATACTAAACAGAAATTCTAGTCATTTAACTTACAAAGTAAAGGTCTTAATATCTAAGCATTTAAAATAAATATTATTATTTTAGAACATATCCAATCAATTTACCTATAATAAGATCAACAGACGCCAAATAAAATGAAATTATCATAACTAATACAACAACAACACCTGTAGATGCCATCGTATGTTTTTTATCTGGCCATGCAATCTTATTAAATTCATGATGCACATCAACAAAAAATGATTTCAGAATTTCAAAACTTATTTTAGGCTTTTGTTCAATCAATGAATTATTTTTTTCGTTATACTTTATATCTTTAACCATTTAAATTAATCTCACGATTGATATTTATACTTCGATGACTATAGATTCATAAGATTTACAATGATATTCTAAATTGAAAAAACGAGAAACGCGGTGTCGTAAGTCAATTAAGAAAACATATGTCAATCAAACAATATTACTTGGCAGGCCAGGAGGGACTCGAACCCCCAACACTCGGATTTGGAGTCCGATGCTCTACCATTAGAGCTACTGGCCTGCACAATATTACTTTGTTTCTTTATGTAGAGTATGTGCACGGCAAAAAGGACAAAACTTCTTAAACTCAAGCTTCTGGGGAGTTTTTCTTTTGTTTTTAGTACTTGTATAATTTCTCTGCTTGCAATCAGTACAGCCAAGCGTAATAATATCTCTCATATTATTCCTAATATTAATTTTTTAAATCATTAAAATTTAATAAACGCACCAAGCTTTTGTAATAGAATTAGTGTGGCACTCTATCAGTTATTCAATTATTTTATTGATGACACCAGCACCAACTGTTCTGCCACCCTCACGAATAGCAAAACGTAGGCCTTCCTCCATCGCTATCGGAGTTATTAAGCAACCATCAATCGATACATTATCTCCTGGCATTACCATCTCAACACCTTCTGGTAGTGTTACAATACCCGTCACATCTGTTGTCCGGAAATAAAACTGTGGACGATACCCATTAAAAAATGGGGTATGCCTTCCGCCCTCTTCCTTGGCCAAAATATAACATTCTGCCTTAAATTTGGTATGTGGCGTGATACTCTTAGGTGCTGATAAAACCTGACCTCGCTCAATATCCTCACGTTTTACACCTCGTAACAATATACCTACATTATCACCTGCCATCCCTGAGTCCAATGTTTTACGGAACATTTCTACTCCGGTGACAATACTTTTCACGGTATCTCTGATTCCTACAATCTCAACTTCATCACCTACATTAATAACTCCACGCTCAATTCTACCGGTCGCTACTGTCCCACGTCCTGAGATTGAAAATACATCTTCAACTGGCATCAAAAACGGTTTGTCGACATCTCTCTTCGGCTCTGGAACAAATGAATCCACTGCATCCATCAGATCCCATATGCACTTGGCATACGCTGGATCATCGGGATTTTCTAAGGCCTTCAGAGCGGAACCCTGTATAATTGGAGTGATGTCTCCTGGATAACCATATTTATCGAGCAGTTCACGTAACTCCATATCCACAAGCTCTATCAATTCTGCATCATCAACCATGTCGCATTTGTTCAAGAATACGACCATTGATGGGACGCCAACCTGACGACCGAGCAAGATGTGCTCTCGTGTCTGCGGCATAGGACCATCATCGGCGCCTACTACCAAAATGGCACCATCCATCTGAGCGGCACCGGTAATCATATTTTTGATATAGTCAGCGTGGCCCGGACAGTCAACATGTGCATAATGACGATTTGCAGTCTGATACTCAACATGAGCAGTGGCAATCGTAATGCCGCGTTCCTTTTCTTCCGGAGCTTTGTCGATCTGATCAAAGGCAGTAGCTTCAGCCCAGCCTTTTGTGGCTAACACCCGGGTTATAGCGGAGGTCAAAGTTGTTTTCCCATGATCAATATGACCAATGGTTCCAATATTGACATGTGGTTTATTTCTTTCAAATTTTTGCTTAGCCATAATCAATTCTCCTCTGCCAAATTAAGATTTCAA
>CAIJNA010000158.1 GCA_903821805.1 uncultured Campylobacterota bacterium
CCTTCTTTTAATAAATACATTTCAT
Source organism: uncultured Campylobacterota bacterium (assembly GCA_903821805.1). Lineage (GTDB taxonomy): Bacteria > Campylobacterota > Campylobacteria > Campylobacterales > Arcobacteraceae > CAIJNA01. The sequence continues at coordinate 26 of CAIJNA010000158.1, forward strand.
TTAAAGCATGTCCGTTTGGAACCATAGGTAAAACATTTTCTCTTCTGTCAACCATAACTTCAATAAATGCAGTTTTATTTGATGCAACAGCATCCTCTAGTGCTTTATCAAATTCTTCTTTAGTAGTAACTCTATATCCAATTCCGCCCATAGATTCGCAAAGCATTTTAAAATTTGGTTGCATCTCAAGTATAGTTTCAGACAATCTATCTTCATAAAAGAATGTTTGCCATTGTCTTACCATTCCTAAATAGTTATTGTTTAAAATAATGTTAACAACTGGTGTTTGATACTGAGTACATGTCATAACTTCTTGAACATTCATCATAATTGATCCATCACCAGTAAAGTTTACAGAAATCTTATCTGGACATCCTCTTTTTACACCCATAGCTGCAGGCAATCCGTATCCCATAGTTCCCAATCCACCGCTAGTTATCCATTGTCTTGGATAATTAAATGGATAAAATTGTGCTGCCCACATTTGATGCTGACCAACATCTGTAGAAATAATAGCTTTATCGCCAAGTAATTCACCTGTTCTCTTAACAACCCATTGTGGTTTTAAAGCATCACTATCCTCAAAATATGTCAATGGTTCTTTGATTTGATTTTCGTGAATTGTATCAACCCAAGAACTATAATCTCCAAAATTAAACTCATTCATAAGAGCTAAAATATCAGTCATAACGTTCTTTAAATCACCAACAATTGGGCAGTTAATATGAACAATTTTTCCAATATTGGCTGGATCAATATCCACATGAATTATTTTTGCATGTTTACCAAATTTATCCAATCTTCCAGTAACTCTATCATCAAATCTTGCTCCAAGAGATATAATACAGTCAGTTTCATGCATTGCCATATTTGCTGCATATTCTCCATGCATACCTAACATTCCACATAAAAGTGGATTTTCACTTCCCATTGCTCCTCTTGCCATAAGTGTTTCAACGGCTGGTATTCCAGTAGCTTTTGCAAATTCTCGAATTTCATATGAACAATTTGATAAAATAGCACCACCACCAATATAAAGTAGTGGTCTTTTACTATTAGCTATCTCTTCTAGTGCTTTTTTAATTTGTCTAACATTACCTTTAACTGTAGGCTTGTAAGTTGAAATATTTATTTCTGTTGGGTAATTAAAAATTCCCAATTCAGCTGTAATATCTTTTGGAATATCAACATGTACAGGTCCTGGTCTTCCAGAACTTGCTATGTAGAATGCTTCTTTTAAAACACGTGGTAATTCTTCGATTGTAGTAACTAAAAAATTATGTTTTGTGCATGGTCTACTGATTCCAACTGCATCAATTTCCTGAAAACCATCTGTTCCAATAATAGCATTTGGAACTTGTCCACTAATACAAACCATAGGTATAGAATCCATATAAGCTGTTGCCAAACCAGTTACGGCATTTGTAAATCCTGGACCTGAAGTTACTATACAAACCCCAACCTTACCAGTCGCTCTTGCATATCCGTCTGCAGCATGAACTGCTCCCTGCTCATGCTTGGTTAGTATATGTTGAAAATCTTTTTGTTTATAAATTTCATCATAAACATTCATAATAGCTCCACCTGGATAGCCAAATACAACTTCAGTATTCTCTATCGCTAAGGCTTTTATTACCATTTTAGCACCAGTTATTCGCATGCTGTCTCCTTGAATTTATCTCTTAAATGAAGAATTATCTTCAAATTGTTATTTATTTTATTTTGTATTAACTATTTAACATATTTTTATTAGTAAAATGAAAAATTTTCAGATTATATTTAAAAGATGATTAATTTTTTATGAGTTTTTACAAATAGTCAAAAGTATGAATATTTCGGGATGGAAAAAGTAAAAATGGAAGAATAAATCAAATAATTTGTCTCATTATTTTGTGTGCATTTAGTGTTATTTTGATTGTTTATTTTTGTATCTTATATACATTGCCTCTAATTTAGTTCTAGCCCAAGGTGTTTTTCTGAAAAATGTCAAGCAAGATTTGATGCTTTGATCCTTATTAAAACAATTTACATTTAGCATTACGCCCAATTTGTCCCATCCGTATGCTTCTTGAAGCGTAACAATAATCTCTTCTAGCTTGATGCCGTGTAGCGGATTATTAATATTTTTTTGTGCTTCCAAATCTTTATTATCCATTTGCTAATCCTATATTTATATATCTTCTCATCTTATTTATTTGTTCTAGCTCAAATTCTAAAGATATAATCTCTTTAGAATCATCTCGGAATTCTTCCCCAAAAGGAGTAATTATTCCACTACTTTTAGCCATATCATCATTTGCACTGTCACTCACAACTACATAACATTGATGTGTTATTGCTAACGCTTTAGTTAATGCGTTCAAATGATCTTTCCGATTTTTACCCCACATTGCAGGAATTAAAATAATATCAGCACCCTTTAATTTGAATAAAAGTTCAATAAATCTGATCTCAAAACAAATTAAAATTCCTACTTTAAGACCGTTAATTGAAATAAGCTTAATATCATCATTTTTCCCTGGTATAAAATATTTATGTTCATCACCTAAAAGAAATAATTTATGCTTTGACTGTTTATGGATAATCATATTGTTATGAAAAACGTACATAGTATTTAAAAAACTACTATCTTGTTTTTCAAGAAGTGTTATTGCGATTGTTTTATTTGACGACAAATGAATTAATTTCTCAATAGCTTTTTCGGTAATACTAAATGCATTTTCCATATCATCATAAGCGTATCCAGTAAGAGCTAATTCTGGCGCCAAAATAATACTATTTTGTACGGAATTATTTATTTTATCAATCAAATCAGAAAGATTAGCTTCATAATTTGATGTTGTTTTTAACTGTAATGAGATTAAGTTCATTTTGAAAATTATCTATTAAAAATCGTCAAAATCTAGCGAACCTTTTGAATAATTTACTACATTTCCTTCGAAAAAGTTAGTTCTTTGATCATTAAATGAAGCATATCCATCAACCCAAGGAATTGGGTGTTTTACGTTGTACATTGATTTGTAACCAACTGCTTCAAGTCTTTGATCTGCAAGATATTCTATATATTGTCTAATGATTTTATCTGTAAATCCAAGAATTTGACCTTGAGTAATATATTCTCCCCAAGAAGCTTCTAAATCTACGGCCTTTCTAAACATATCCTTAACAGTCTCTTCCAATTCATCTGTAAATAATTCTGGTCTCTCTTTTCTTGTGCTATTGATAAGATTTTGGAAAATTAATAAATGTGTAACTTCATCTCTTTGGATAAATCTGATCATTTGACTACTTCCAAGCATTTTTCCTGATTTTCCAAGTGCATACATTGCTGCAAATCCAGAATAAAAATATAGGCCCTCAAGAAGCTGATTAGCAAACATTGCTAAAAGTATTTTTTCATCAGTAATATCGCCACTTAGATTTTTATAAACACCTGCAATAAAATTATTTTTTTCTCTAAGTTTTGCATCTGTTTTCCACATGTCATAAATCTTGTCAGTATTATCACTAATTGATTCAACCATTACAGCATAAGACTTACTATGATTAGCTTCTTCATAACTTTGTCTACTAAGACATGCATTGACTTCTGGAGCTGTAATATATGGATTGATATTATCCATAAGATTATTTGTTTGCAAGCTATCCATGAAAATAAGTTGAGAAAGAACAAGGTCGTACATTCTTTTCTCAGCTTCTGTTAAATATTTATAATCTTTTGCATCGCCAGTCATTTGAACTTCTCTAGGAAACCAAGTATTTGCTTCCATCATATCCCAAAGTCTAGTTGCCCATTCATACTTACATCTTGTAAAATTTATCATACCATCTGGATTTCCGCCAAATGTTCTTCTGTCATTAAGATTTTCTAATGAATCTGGATTATATATCGTTTTTTTTTCTATCTTAGCCATTAATTGTTTCCTTTAATTCGTGCCAATGCTTATTGGCAACCAACACATTCAGTGCTTCTGTCTGCTACTTCTTTTGTAGCTTCTGGAGATTGTCCTCTTAGATAGTATGTTGATTTAAGGCCAAGTTGCCATGCTAAAGTATAAATATCATGTAAATATTTTCCACTTGCTTTATCAAGACTCATAAAAATATTTGTACTTTGACCTTGATCGATCCATTTTTGTCTTATTGAAGCTGCTCTAATAAGATCAAGCTGATCTATTTCATAAGCTGGCTTATAATATTCCCAAGTCTCTGGACTAAGGTTTGGAACAACTACTGGAATTAATCCAGAAAGATTTTCTTCATACCATTTTCTTTTATAAACAGGTTCTATTGCTTGAGTTGTACCAACTAAAATAGAAATTGAACTTGTTGGAGCTATAGCCATTAGGTAACCATTTCTCATTCCGTTTTTCTTAACATCTTCTCTTAATTGATTCCAATCATATCCTGTATCAAACAAATCTTTATCAACTAGTGCATCAACAGAAGATGGAGAAAAATCTTGAGGCATTATACCTTTTGACCAATTACTTCCTTCAAATTCTGGATATTTTCCTTTTTCAACTGCAAGTTTAGAAGAAGCCGATATTGCATTAAAGCTTATTGCTTCCATAACATTGTCTATTTTCTTAAAGTGTTCTGTTGAACCCCAGTGAATAAGAGATTCTGCAAGCATTTGTGCTTCACCCATAACACCCAAACCTACTGCTCTTGTAGCACTATTTGTAGCTTTTACTTTTCTCAATGGATAAAAATTCAAATCAATAACATTATCAAGCATTCTCATAGCAATTGGAACAACTCTTTCAATATCTGCTTTTGTGTTTATTTTACTAAGATTAACAGATGCGAGATTACAAACAGCAGTCTTTCCATCAATCTTTTCTTTTTCAACTATATAAATATTTTTACCATCTAATTTATCTAAGGCTGTAATTTTATTTGCTTTTTTTATTACTCCACTATCAACTGTTACATTTTCATTTTCGTCATAAAGATTTACACTTCCATCATCAAATTCTATTCTAACTTTATAATAATTTGGTTCTGTATTTTGGAATATTTCCGTACAAAGATTTGAACTTCTAATAAATCCACTATGTGAATTTGGATTTGCTCTATTGGCGTTATCTTTGAAACACAAGAATGGACTTCCACTCTCAAAATAAGATGTTAATATTTTTTTCCATAAATCTTTTGCTTTGATTTGATTTTTTGTAATAGTTTCATCAAGCTCGTATGCTTCATATTTAGCGGTAAATTCTTTGCCACTTAAAGTACTTAAATCTTTAACTTCGTATGGATCAAAAAGTGTCCAATGAGAATCAGCAAGCACTCTTTCCATAAATAAATCACTAATCCAAAGCGCTGGGAATAAATCGTGAGCTCTTCGTCTTTCTTCACCACTATTTTTCTTTAGATCAATAAAGTCAACAATATCCATATGCCAAGGCTCAAGATAAACTGCAATTGCCCCTTTTCGTGTTCCTAGTTGGTCAACAGCAAGAGCAATGTCATTTGTAATTTTCAAGAATGGAACAACTCCGCCAGCAGCACTTTTGTGGTTGTCAATTACTCCACCAAGTGCTCTTATACTATTCCAGTCCCAACCTATTCCTCCACCAAATTTAGATAGAAGTCCCATCTCTTTGTACCCATCAAAAATACCTTCGATATTGTCAGGACTTGATCCAATATAACATGAACTAAGTTGATGTCTGTTTGTTCTTGCATTTGATAAAGTTGGTGTAGCAAGCATAACTTCAAATTGAGAAATCACATTATAAAATTGTTTTGCTTTTTCTTGTTTATCACTCTCATTTTGAGCCAAGAACATTGCTATTCCCATAAACATTTGCTGAGGAAGTTCAATGGGTTCACCTTTTGAGTTTTTAAGTAAATATCTATCATTTAAAGTTTTGATTCCAAG
>CAIJNA010000159.1 GCA_903821805.1 uncultured Campylobacterota bacterium
ACAGATGAACCAGTTGTATCATCAAAAAAACCTACTGCAAAACTTATTAAATTATTTGATGACATTCCAGATGAATCATTGCCAAAATATCAAGACAAAACAAAAGAAGTTAAACTCCATAAATACTACTCAAAAATACCTCCAAAAGAGATTGTTAAAGATGACAATGCAACAAAAAAAGTCAAAAACATAAGTCTTTTAAAGGCAAGTCAATGGAAAAAAGAGGAACCTAAATTTATTGAATTTGATGAAGATACACAAAATGATAAATCTTCAGAAAAAATAAATTCAAGAATTGTAGAAAAAGCAAATTTTGCAATTGAAGACGAAGACCCTAATGCTGACAAAATGAAAGAAATTAAATTCGATAAAGATTCAAACTATTATGACAAAGTAACCAAAATGGTTAAAAATGCATTTAGCTTGATTGGTTCGGCTTATAAGTTTGGTTCACAAAATAGAGATACAACATATGATTGTTCGCTATTTACACAACGAACTTTTGCGAAAATAGGATTAAAGTTACCTCGAAGCTCAATTGAACAATCTCAACTTGGAAAAAGAATTTCAAAAGAAAATCTGATAGTTGGGGATTTATTATTTTTCACGACTTACAGAAAAACTGTATCTCATGTTGGAATATATATTGGTGACAATAAAATGATTCATGCTTCAACGCAAAAAGGTGTTACAGTTGATGATTTAGATGATTCTTATTATAGAAAAAGATATTTATTTGCCAAAAGACCAAATTTTGCTTATGAGGATTACGCTAAAAAATGATAAAAAAATATTTGTTAGCAATAGATGGTGGAACAGGAAGTGTTCGGGCATTATTGTTTGATACAAATGGAAATCAAATAGCAATATCACAACAAGAATGGACTCATCAAGCCATTGCAAATATTCCAAATAGTATGGGATTTGATTATATAAACAATTGGGTTTTGATTAAAGAATGCATACTTGATGTTTTAAAGTTATCCAAAATCAATTCAGATGATATCTTAGCCGTTAGTTCAACCAGCATGAGAGAAGGAATAGTTCTTTACGATGAGCAAGGAGCTGAACTTTGGGCCGTTGCGAATGTTGACGCTAGAGCAGGAAATGAGGTCAAATTTTTAAAAGAAAAATTTCCTGGAATTGAAGAAAGATACTATCAGCAAAGTGGTCAAACATTTTCACTTGGCTCTATTCCAAGACTTTTATGGCTAAAAAATAATCAAGCTGAAATATACGAGAAAGTAGCCAAAATCTCAATGATAAGTGATTGGATTCTTTATAAGCTTAGTGGTATTTTAGCAAGCGAGCCTAGCAACGCTGGAACTACTGGTATTTTTGATCTTAAAAATAGAACTTGGGCTTATCAAATGATGGAACAAGTTGGTCTTAAAACAAACATATTTCCAGATTGTTTTGAAAGTGGAACTTCTTTTGGAAATGTTTCAAAAACATCTTCAAAAGAAACTGGACTTAGTTGCAACACAAAAGTAGTCTTGGGTGGCGGTGATGTTCAGCTTGGTTCAGCTGGACTTGGTGTAGTTAAGAATGGGCAGGTAGCTATTTTAGGCGGGAGTTTTTGGCAACAAATAGTTAATATCAAATCAACAATACAACCACCAATAGATATGAATATAAGAATAAATTCTCACGTAATTAATAATCTTTCCCAAGCTGAGGGAATCACATTTTTCAGTGGCTTAATTATGAGATGGTTTAGAGATGCATTTTGCGACAAAGAAGTTGAAAGAGCCCTCAAACTAGGAATTAGTCCCTACACTATTCTTGAAGATGAAGCCAAAAAAATACCAATCGGATCATATGGAATAACTCCTATTTTTAGCGATAGCATGAAATACGGAAAATGGTATCATGCGAGTCCATCATTTATTAACCTTTCAATAGATCCTATGATTTGCAATCGCTACTCAATGTTTAGAAGCTTAGAAGAAAATGCATGTATAGTCTCAAAAATAAATTTATCAAAAATTGAAAAATTTAGTAGCATTAAAGTAGATGAAATAGTTTTTGCAGGCGGAGCTAGTCGAGGCGAATTATGGTGTCAAATACTAGCTGATGTAACTGGCTGCAGAATAAAAGTGCCAAAAATCACAGAAGCAACAGCACTAGGTGCTTGTATTGCTGCTGGAGTTGGCGCTGGAATTTTCCAATCAATTGAAGATGGTGCTGAGAAATTAGTTTCATTTGAAAAAGAATATTTACCTAATATAAATAATTACGTAAAATATCAGGAAATTGAGGCAAAATGGATCAAAATATATGAAGCCCAATTAAAGCTTGTAGATGAAAATCTAACTGATTCTATGTGGAAAGCTCCAGGGGTTTGATTACAAATCTAAAATAACACAAAAAGGTCAAATATGAAAGTATTATTAACTGGTGCGAATGGATATATCGGAAGAAGATTAAAACATAAACTTTTAAAAGACTCTAATCTTGATCTAACAATTATGGTAAGAAACAAAAATACAATATCCTCTCTTTTACCCAATGTTAAAGTTATTGAAGGTTCAACATTTAGTATCCCTTCGCTTGAGAAAGTATTACATGGTATTGACATAGCCTATTATTTAGTGCACAGCTTAGCATCAAAAGATTATGAACAAAAAGATCGTTTAAGTGCGCAAAACTTTATTAATGTTGCAATTAAATGTGGCGTTAAAAAAGTTATTTATTTGGGTGGACTTGGGGAAAAAAATACAGCGTCAACTCATTTAAAAAGCCGCATTGAAACAGGTGAGATACTTTCAGAAAATGGCAATAAACTTCAAACAGTATGGTTTAGAGCAGGAGTAATAATAGGCTCCGGAAGTGCGAGCTTTGAAATAATAAGAAATATCGTTCAAAAGCTTCCAATTATGATTACTCCAAAATGGGTAGAAACTATGGCTCAACCAATTGGTGTTGATGATGTCATAGAATATCTTTACCAAGGAATATATTTGTCATACAATCAAAATGTTATAGTAGACATCGGATCGGAAAAAATGTCTTATAAAAATATGATACTTAATACTGCAAAAGTAATGCATTTAGCAAGACATCTTTTTCCTGTGCCTTTTCTTTCACCTAAAATTTCATCGTATTGGTTAACGATTTTTACTCCCGTTCCATACAATGTTGCTAGCTCACTGATTGATGGACTTAAAAGTGAGGTTATCATTAAAAATAAGAATGCTTCAAAATACTTTGATATCAAGCCAAAAAGTTTTAATGACTCAGTTTCTCAAGCACTTTTAGAAATAGAATCAAATCAAGTTCTTAGCAGATGGAGTGATAGCTATGGTGATATTTGGGAAAAGGATCATATTAAAGATATTGCAAATGCTGTGTTTTTCGATAGACAAATAAGGGATATTTCTGAAATTAGTCATCATAAAGTCTATGAAGCTTTTATTTGTATTGGTGGAGACAATGGATGGTTTGGATATGACTTTTTATGGGAAATACGAGGTTTTATTGATAAACTATTTGGTGGATTTGGAACAAATAGAGGACGAAGAGATAATTGTACATTAAGAATTGGTGATGGTGTAGATTTCTGGAAAGTGGCTGATATTGTTCCAAACAAAAGACTATTACTGTTTGCCCAAATGAAACTTCCAGGAAAAGCTTGGCTTGAGTTTATAATAGAAGATAACAAACTGATACAAAGTGCCTATTTTTATCCTCATGGTATTTTAGGAAGATTTTATTGGTATATTTTGATTCCGTTACATTTTTTGATATTTGGAAACATGATAGATAATATTATAAAAAAAGCAAAATCGACATAAACAATTTTGCTTATATTGTGTGCTAAGATTTTGGTCTAAAGACTTTTATAACATTTTCATTGCAGACCATAAAGTCTCTTCCCATTAAGTCAAGACAATATGGCACTGCTGGAAATACTGCGTCCAAACACTCTCTGATTGATTTTGGTTTTCCTGGAAGATTTATGATTAGTGTGTTACTTCTGAGCCCAGCAGTTTGCCTAGAAAGAATCGCCGTTGGAACATATTTTAAACTAACACTTCTCATGAGTTCTCCAAAACCTGGCATCATTCTGTCACATACATTCTCTGTAGCCTCAGGCGTTAAATCTCTTTTTGATGGTCCCGTCCCTCCAGTTGTTACAATCAATGAACAATCAAGCTCATCTGCCATTTTTACAATAGTTGCTTCAATTATCTCTTGCTCGTCTGGAATAATTTCATAAATTTCTTCCCATGGTGATGACAAATATTCATTTAACGTGTCAATTATAGCTATTCCACTAATATCCTCATAAATTCCTGCACTGGCTCTATCGCTGACAGTAATTATCCCTATTTTCATATTGATTGTCCTTAGTTTTAACATTATTTTATTGATTTATTGTATCAAAAAAAGTTAATTTAGATCTTTATCTCGGACAACAAGAATAAAAAAAGATTAAATAAGACTAAATATATCTCTTTTCTTAAACTAAAGAATTAAATCGTTATTTCTTGATATTTATTAAAAAAGTTATTGTAAAATTTCAATGTTATAAGTTTCAGATGCCTATTAGGTGATTTTGTGTTAAATGTTATGTTTATTACAAAATTAAAAAAAATAAAAGATTAAGGAAATAAAATGCCAAAAATAAATAAATATGTAGATATTGACACTGTAGAAAGAGAAGCTAAAAAAGACTATATTGATAGACATAGTCCATTTATTCATTGCGAAGAAAGTGCTGTAAAAGGCGAAATGTTTAAAGTTACTGTAAAAATGGGTAACGAGTATACTCATCCAGATGATTTCGATCATTATATCGCTAACATTTCACTTTTCAATGGTGAAGTATTATTGGCAAGAGCTGATTTTGTAGCTGGTACATTAGGAAATGAAAAATCTCATTGTGAAGTTACTTTTAATATCAGACCAATGGGTAAAATGAATCTTGTAGCTCATGCTTACTGCACAAAACATGGTGTATGGGAATCAACTCCTGTAACTGTAGCTGTTGCTGAAGCTTCAACTTGCTGTGGTGGCGGGCACTGTAACTAATATTGTGGTTACTTTGTTCGAAGGAAAGTCATTAGGCTTTCCTTTTTTTATTTTTAACTCAAATTTATTGGTGAATTAGATATGAAATTCAATAAAATTTATATTGAAATAACTAATATTTGTGGTCTTAAATGCACATTTTGTCCTACCAAAATTGACAAACCAAATACAATGGATTTAATATTTTTTGAAAATATTTTAATGCAAGTTAAAAAATTTACAAAAGTTATTACATTCCATATTTTTGGGGATCCATTAACAATTTCTAATCTTAAAAACTATCTCGATTTGACATCAAAACATGATTTAAAAGTTGAAATTACAACAACTGGATTTTTTCTTAAGAATTTTGATTTAAATCTATTTTTGCATCCAGCTATCAGACAAATAAATTTTTCACTCAATAGTTACAATAAAAATGAAATGAAAATATCTCTTAAAGAGTTTATTCAACCTATTTTTCAACTTTGTGAATTAAAACTTAAAATGAAAATTCATAGCTTTATCAACCTAAGACTATGGAATAAAGATGAAAAAAATAGCGAAAATGAATTTAATATTCAAGTTTTAAAATTAATATCAAATCAGTTTGATGTTTTACTCGAAGAAGTTCCGTTAGAAAAACAAATAAGACTTGAAAATCAAATATTACTCAATTTTGATAATTATTTTGAATGGCCAAATATGAATTCAACGCATGAATCAAATGGATACTGCCAAGGTCTTAGTTCTCACATTGGAATACTTAGTAGCGGAATAGTTGTTCCTTGCTGCTTGGATGCTTACGGGGTAATAAATCTTGGAAATATCAAAGAAGAGAGTCTAGAAGATATTTTACAAAAACAAAAAACAAAAAATATTATTGAAGGCTTTAAGAATAATATTGCAAATGAAGAATTATGTAAAAAATGCACTTATAAAGACAGATTTCAAGCTTAACAAAGAAAATAAA
>CAIJNA010000160.1 GCA_903821805.1 uncultured Campylobacterota bacterium
AGCAACCTCATATCATCATAAGCGGGCAAATAAACAGTATAGTGACGATTATTTGTTGGTTTTAAATTTCTAATCTCTTGTCGTATAACAGGAGTAAAAATATTTTTATCAAATTTTGAAAAATGAAACCCATATTGCTCAGTTGAAGGAGCGTAATGTTTCAAAACGGTTTTACCTAAAGTATCTTTCTTTTTTGGTTTAGGTGCATTTTTAGCAAGTACAGCACTTTGATGGCTTAATGCAATACATTGCAATCCTTTTTGTTTGCAAGCCCATGCAGTAATTGGCTCAAAATCATTAATAACCAAATCATAATCTTGTATTGGGATTTTTTCAATGTCTTTTAATAGTTCACGAGTATCCATTTTCAAATAGGTATTCAAAAGATCTATCCCTCCCTTTTTACCGAATACAAAACTTAAGCCTTTTAGACGATACTTAACAGGAAAAGGCAAACTTACATCCGCTTGAATGCCACTTATTAAAATGTCGACCTCTGCTTTCTTTTTCAATAATGGAACAATGTCTCTTGCGCGACTTAAATGCCCATTTCCTGTGCCTTGTATTGCGTATAATATTTTCATAAATAAATAGTTTAAACATTTTTCATTAAATTAAATTCTTCAACCAGATTCTCAAACAATTGTTCTCTATTAAATGTTGAGTGATTATTTTTGGTTAGATCTACTGCTTGTGCAAGAACATCTTCTTGATATTTATAAATATTCCATTTTTCATCATTGTATTCAAGTGCTGTCAGATTTTCAATCCAATCACCAGAATTCAAATAGGTTATTGTCCCTTTTTCATTTTTCATTTCCCGAATTTCAGGTTGATGAATATGCCCACAAACAACAAAGTCATAATTATTTGAAATTCCAATATCGGCAGCAGTTTGCTCAAATGCGTTAACAAACTTTACAGCACCTTTAACACCATTTTTAATTTTCTTTGATAGTGATATTTTCCCTTTTCCTAGTTTTAGTGAAAAATAATTTACCGCACGGTTTATCAAGATCAGAATGTCATATCCAAAAGCGCCAAGTTTTGCAAGCCATCTTGCATGTTTCATCGTTACATCAAATACATCACCATGAAAGATCCATGCTTTTTTTCCATCAAGATTTAAAACTACTTTGTTAACGATCTTTAATGAACCCATTTTAAATCCCTCAAATCGCCTTAACATTTCATCATGATTTCCCGTAACATAATAAACCTCTACTCCTCCTGCCATTAAACCAGTTATGTGCTTAATCACTTGCATATGGCTAATTGGCCAGTAATGTTTACTAAACTGCCATATATCTATGATGTCTCCATTAAGAATTAATTTTTGAGGATTTATGCTTTTCAGATATTGAAGTAATTCTTTAGCATGACAACCATAGGTTCCCAAATGCACATCCGAAATAACAACAAGTTCCACGTCTCTTTTTATACCTTGCATAGTAATAGATTAAATGAATAAATGTTCATCAACATAATTTTTATTTGCCTTTAAAGGCGAATACAGTGCAGCAAGTTGTTTCATAAAAACTCTTGTTACAAAAGCATTAAACCAAAATAGAAGTGTTTTCATTTTAATATGAATTAAGGTTAAAGACAAGGGGAATTTATCGGAAGGAATATTTAAAAAGCATTTTGCTTTAAGACAATAGTGAATTATAATTTTATAATAATTCATGTATAATGTATTGTAAATTTATATTTATTACAATACAAAAATAGTTGAGCTATATCAACAGAGTTTTACCGAATAATTAAGGAATAATTAAACTTACTAATCAAGAGACTTGATTTAAAAAGGAAATTTATTTAACGGAAAGATGGAAGCCAACTGTTTTCTTGGTGATTCATTACCCCTCTTATCAAGCTTAATAACAATTTTGGACGTACTGGTTTGACTACAAAATGTTCTTTCGCTGAGGTTTTAAAATAATCTTCCAATTCAATAA
>CAIJNA010000161.1 GCA_903821805.1 uncultured Campylobacterota bacterium
AGAATTTATTGATCATATGAATCAGGAGTTAATTGAAGCTCTTAGAATTGATACAGATGATACTGAATTAGAAAGAATTTATTTACAAAAAACATTAAAAGATTATGTAAATGAAACAGAATCAGAACAAGCAAAAATGATATTAGAGAATTTTAGAGCTGAAATAAGAAATTTTTGGATGGTAAAACCAAAAGATATGAAAGTTTTACCATTAAATCCAGATCAAGGGGATTAGAATGTTAAACTTTACAAAAATGGATAGAAATAACCCTTCAAAAAGAGGAGTTATGGATAGAATTAAAGACTTCAAAGAAGTTTATAATGTATTTGACAAAAACAAAGCAAGCGAGCAAGCTGAAAGATGTATTGGATGTGGTGATCCATATTGTCATACAAAGTGCCCTTTGCATAACATTATTCCTGCTTGGTTAAAACAAACAGCAGAGAATGATTTAGAATTAGCTTTTAACATTTCAAATGAAACTTCACCTTTCCCTGAAATCTTAGGAAGAATTTGTCCTCAAGAAGTTCTTTGTGAAGGTGATTGTAGTTTAAATGACACTCATGGTGCTATTACTATCGGTGCAATCGAAACTCATATTAGTGAAACTGGATTTGATAATGGACTAGTTCCAAAATTTTCTAAGAATAAAATTGGAAAAAAAGTTGCAGTTGTAGGAAGTGGACCAGCTGGTATTAGTGCAGCTACTTTCTTATTACGAGCCGGTGTTCATGTTGATATGTTTGAAAGAGCTCCAAGAGGTGGTGGACTTTTAACTTATGGAATTCCTGGATTTAAACTTGATAAGCACAGAGTTGAGAGAAGAATTGATTGGCTAAAAGAAGCTGGGATGAATTTTTTTGCAAATTGTGAAATAGGAAAAGACAAATCATTTGATGAATTGGTTTCAAACTATGATTCTGTATTTATCGGAATCGGTGCAACCAAAGGCAAATATCCAAATATAAGCGGAGAAAGCAATTCAAATGTATATCTTGCAATGCAATTTTTAACAGGTATTCAAGAAAGAAATTTCGGTGAAAAAATTTCAACACTTGTGGACGTTAAAGATAAAAATGTAGTTGTAATTGGTGGTGGAGATACTGCAATGGACTGCGTAAGAACAAGCGTTAGAGAAGGCGCTAACAGCGTTAAATGTCTTTATAGAAGAGACGAAGCTAATATGCCAGGAAGTAAAAAAGAAGTTCAAAATGCAAAAGAAGAAGGTGTTGAATTTGTATTTAATGTATCGCCTCTTTCAATAGATTCAAATGGTGTAAATCTTGTAAAAACAGAAATGAGTCAACCTGATGAAAGCGGAAGATGTAGTGTTGTTGAAGTTTCAGGAAGCGAATTTATTGAAAATGCAGATATCGTGATCCTAGCGCTAGGATTTGAACAAGAACTACCAGATTTTCTAAAAAAAGCAAACTTAGAGCTAGACAAATGGAATGGTATAAAAGTAGATGCTGTGTCTAAAACTTCAAACCCTAAAGTATATGCTGGTGGCGATAGTGTTAGAGGAGCTGACTTGGCAGTAAGAGCTGCAGCAGATGGAAAATTAGCAGCACAAACTATGCTTATGGAATTCTCAAAAAAATAAATAATAATATAGTTTATAAAACTATATTATTGAAATGCCAATAAGAAATATTTTCTTTTTGGCTAGATCGAGTAAAAACAAAAAATAATCGAAGCAATTTTGGTTCAAAGTATCCAACTTCATATTGCTTTAAAATCACATTTAATCAAACTCAAAAGCTTAATATTATATCATTTACATGGCATACAAAATTATTTTGAACGCAATAAATGCTAAATATAAAAGGTAAATCATGAATATCCTAATAACGGGTGGAGCAGGCTATATAGGTTCTCATACATTAATAGAATTAGCAGCGGCAGGATATGATTTTATAGTCTATGATAATCTATCGAACTCTTCAAAAGAATCAATCAAAAGAGTCGAAAAAATAATAAGTAAACCGATTAGATTTGAAGAAGGCGATATTAGAGATTCTAAAAAATTAACAGAAGTATTTTCTAGATATGAGATTGATGCAGTAATACATTTTGCTGGACTTAAAGCGGTTGGAGAATCTGTAGCGTTTCCTCTATCTTATTATGACAATAATGTAATTGGCACAATAAGACTTCTAGAAGCCATGAATGCTTTTGGATGTAAAAAAATCGTTTTCAGTTCAAGCGCAACAGTTTACGGAGATCCAATAGGAATGCCAATTAGCGAGGATTTTTCTGTTGGTGGAACAACAAATCCTTATGGCACAAGTAAATATATGATTGAAAGAATCCTAGAAGATTTATACATTGCTGATAATTCTTTTAAAATAGCCATTTTGAGATACTTTAATCCAGTTGGTGCTCATGAAAGTGGAACTATAGGTGAAGATCCAAATGGTACACCAAATAATTTAATGCCTTTTATTGCACAAACTGCTGTTGGTAAGAGAGAATATCTGAGTGTATTTGGAAGCGATTATGATACTTGCGATGGAACTGGTGTTAGAGATTATATTCATGTTGTTGATCTTGCTTGCGGTCACGTAAAAGCAATAGATTACTTGAAAACATCAAATAATACGAAACCACTAATTGTCAATCTTGGTACAGGCAAAGGATATTCTGTTCTTGAAGTTGTTAATGCTTTTGAAAATGCTAGTGGACGAAAAGTACCATATAGATTGTGCGAAAGAAGAACCGGAGATATAGCTAAATGCTATGCTGAACCATCATATGCAATGAATATTCTTGGTTGGGAAGCTAAAAAAACACTTGAACAAATGTGCCAAGATAGTTGGAGATGGCAAAATAACAATCCAAATGGATACAAGGAGAAATAATTGAAAATCGCAATAGCAGGAACAGGATACGTTGGACTTTCAAATGGAATCTTACTAGCGCAACACAATGAAGTAATAGCACTAGATATCATC
>CAIJNA010000162.1 GCA_903821805.1 uncultured Campylobacterota bacterium
AAACAATTTCATGATAATCATTTCTTTTTCCAGCAATCTTCAAAAAAATATTTACTTTAGCATATGACTTTCTTGTCATTTCTTGATTATTATTAAAAAAGTTTTCCGCCTTATTCATATTAAATTTCCGTAAGTTTCATCAAAATAAACTCGATTCAAAACATATTTTGGTTCACCATCTTGTATTTTAATAATAGAGAAAAAATCATCAAAAATAATCAAATAATGATTATCGGCTTTGTTTTCAAAATATTCGATATTCAGTTTTTTACCAAGAATAAACCAACTTTTATCCCCAACATATACATTTTGCTCCAAATCTAGATAATTAATTGGATTCAGTGCTACTTCATCATTAAAAACAAAATCACCTTCATTTAATCTTTCAAGATACGATAAAGTGCCATTTCTACCAAGTCTATCAAGTAAAACTTGTGCGATACTTCTTATGTAACTACCTTCACTTACTTTGATGTCAAAGCTAATAAAAGGATGATTGTAATTTATAAATTTAACATCATAAATGCTAGAAGTGATGTGTTTCATTTCAAAATCAATTCCTTCTCTAGCCATTTCATATGCTCTTTTACCATCAATATTTTTTGCACTGTATTTTGGTGGTAAATACTCTAATGTTCCAACTAAACCATTCAGCTCTTGTTTGACTATTTGCTCATCAAGTTTAGAATTATTAATTTCTGTTTTTATTATATTTTCTATATCAAAACTTGAGCTTTCTACGTCAAGCCACATTGTGGTTCTATATGTTTTTGGAGCTTTTTTTAAAAATCTAAATAGTTGAGGATATTTTCCAAATGCTACAATTAAACATCCGCATGCAAATGGATCAAGTGTTCCACTAAAGCCTGCAACTTTTTCCTTGTACTTTCTTTTTATTCTACTTAGATAAAAGTTACTACTAATATTAACTGGTTTTTTTACAACAAAAAGCCTATTCAATCAAATCTTCTCCACAAATGAAGAAAGTATATCTCTTCTTGAACCGCCAAAATTGATATTTAATTTTAAATCTTTTCCAACTTTTTGAACACTCAAAACTCTTCCCATGCCAAAAATCTTATGTTTAATAATATCATCTTTTTTGAAAGCATTTGATTTTTCTATACTAAAACTACCCTCAATGACACCACTTTCACTTAAAAATCTACTTTTTACAAGTTGAGTTCTTCTACCTTTATAAAATCGACTATGAACACAACTTAATGTTAATTTGTCTTTAGCCCTAGTAAATGCAACATATCCTAGCCGTCTTTCTTCTTCAAGATCAGTTCCATCACCAACTAATGGGAAAAAACCTTCTTCAAGTCCTATAACAAAAACGTACCCATATTCTAAACCTTTTGATGCATGGATACTCATCATCGAAACAGCTCCATCAGTCAATGCGTCTTGGTCACTTTTTAAAGATATATCATTCAGAAAGTCTTCTAAATTTGAGTCGATATTTTGTAATAAGAAATCTCGCAAATAACCATAAAATTCATCAATATTTGCTATTCTGTCGGCGCTTTCTGGTTGATTCTGATAGAACTCTTTAAAGTCAAATGTTTCATCAAAAAGATCTATAAATCTCATTCTTGAAGTTTGTAAAACTTCTTGTAAATCTTTAATTGAAGCCATAAAAACTTTTAAAGTCATAGCATTTTTCTTGCCAACATATTTGGCTAATTCATTATTATCAAGATCTTCTATCAAACTAAAAACTGATTTCTTCATAGCTATAGCTTCAACTTCAAGCTTATCTATAGTTGTTGGCCCGATTCCTCGTTTTGGCTTATTTATGATTCTTTTTAAAGAAAAATTATCATTTTTGTTTGTAATAACTCTAAAATAAGCAATTAAATCTTTTATCTCGGCTCTCTCATAAAACTTCATTCCACCAACTAATTTATAGTTGATTCTGGCCCTATTAAATCCTTCTTCAAGAGCACGACTGAGTGCATTGACCCTATAAAGTATAGCTATTTCTCCAGGGTCAATTCCTTCATTTATCAATTTTTTCACATCATCTGCAATTTTTCTAGTTTCATCATTTTCATCATTTGACTCATAGAATTTGATATCTTCACCAATTCCTCTTGTTGAACGCAATTCTTTTCCTAATCTATCTCTATTGTGCTCAATTAGAGAATTCGCATGCTCTAAGATTTTTGAAGTAGAACGATAATTTTCTTCTAATTTTATAACCATTGCATCTTCAAATATGCTACTAAAATTCAATATATTTTTAACATTAGCACCTCGCCACCCATAAATACTTTGATCATCGTCCCCAACGACACACAAATTATTATGGGATGTGCAAAGCTTTTGAAGTAATTTGTATTGCAATTCATTGGTATCTTGATACTCATCAACCATGATGTATCGGTATCGCTCACTTGTTTCGATCGCTATTTCTTTATTTTGATCTAATATTTTATACGTCAAAAGTAATAAGTCATCAAAATCTACTAGATTATTTTTTTCCAAATAAGCTTCGTACAATTCATAAACTTGAGCAATTTTTGCATACAATTTATCTTCAGAGGTTTTTTTAACATCATGTGGAGTCATCATGAGATTTTTAAATTTTGATATTTCATTTGAGAGTATTGATGTTGTAGTTTCCTTATCTATCATCTTTAAAATCTTTTTTCTATCATCGCTGTCAATGATTACAAAATTATTTTTCCTTCCAAGTTTTGAAATGTGAAATTTCAAAAAAAGCAATCCAAATTTATGGAATGTGCAAAGTAGTGGTGGATATTGAATATTATCAATTAGATTATATGCCCTATTTCTCATCTCAGTAGCTGCTTTATTCGTAAAGGTTAAAGTAAGAATTGAAGCTGGATCGATACCCAAAGAGATAAGATATGCCAATCTTGTAGTAATTGTTTTCGTTTTACCACTTCCAGCTCCAGCTAGAATTAAAAGTGGCCCATCTATATGTTCAGCTGCTGACTTTTGAGCAGCATTTAAAGATGAAAGCATAAATTTTCCTTTGATAATATTAATTTTTGATTTATTTTATTTATTATAACCCAATTAAGATAAATTTATAATCT
>CAIJNA010000163.1 GCA_903821805.1 uncultured Campylobacterota bacterium
ATAAATCCTCCCAAGTAAGAAACAATAATATTTAACTCTAAGGGGTCAATGAGTTTCTCCGGCTCTTTAAGTTTTTCTAAGATTTAAGACAGACAGTAATTAAATGGTATATACTTTTAGGTTATTTTTTGTCTTGAGAGTTTGATTTTATCTTATTGTTTTTTAGCTCTTTTATTTTATTTTCTTTTCTGATTGCATCTTGTAAGTCTTCAGTGGAATCAAAAAGAAGTCCATCCATCATTTTTTTGCCATCATCAAATTGACCTTGTTTGGCAGCCCAAATAAATATTCCCAAAAGTGAAAAACTCACAATGATTCCAATAAGTAATTCTAGCCATAATATTCCATCATTCATTTATACACCTTTTTGGTTTTTTGGACCATTAATTTTAATGTTATTTTCTTTTATTCTCATGCTATTTCCAACAACTAATAGTGAGCTAAGACTCATTGAAAGAGCCGCAATTAATGGTATCACATAGCCCATTATTGCAATAGGAATTGTGATTAGATTGTAAATTAAAGAGATTGTTAGATTTTGTTTTATAAACATAAAAGTTCTTTTTGAAATGTAAAAACTTTTAATAATCCCTTCTAGCTTATCATTTAGTATGACAATATCACTAACACTAAGGGCTATATCAGACCCATTGCCCATGGCTATTGATATATCAGCTCTGCTAAGTGCTAAAGTATCATTGATCCCATCACCAACCATGACAACTATTTTGTTTTCATTTTTTAGTTTGCTAACTAAATCAGCTTTGTCTACCGGTGACATTTTAAAATAATAATCAGATATTTGTAATTCATCTGATACTTTTTTCACTACTTGCTCGTTATCACCACTGCAAATAATTGTCTCAATATTGTTATCATTTAAATATTTTATTGTTTGCAATGCATCAGTTCTGATCTCATCTTCTAATTCAAAAGTAGCTATTTTCTTGTCGTTGACCATAAAGCAATAACTTGTATATTGACTATTGAGTTCACTTCTTCCACCGAAAATATTAATATCTTTATATTTTGCTTTCATTCCAATAGCCGGTATTTGCTCGACACTTTCAAGAGCAAGATGAGTTAAATTTGAATATTCTTCAAGTAAATATATTTTGATTGCCACGCTCACTAAATGTGTCGAACTATCAACTAAGCTAAATAATAAATTTGCTTCTTGTTGATTCAAGTTTGATGTGTTTTTAATAACTTTTAATTTGCCTTTTGTTAGTGTTCCTGTTTTATCAAACACTACTGTTGTTGCTTTGGAGAAAGTTTCAATAAATTTGGCCTCTTTGAATAGCAATCCTTCTCTGGCTAACCAACTAATTCCTATAAGGCTTGCAATTGGTGTTGCAAGAGCAAGTGCACAAGGACAAGCAATCACAATCACAGAAATAGTTACTATCAAGGAATGTTCAAAGTCAAGCCCGAAAAAATACCAGCTTATAAAGGTTACGGATGCTAAAAGTAAAATAGTTATTGAAAAATATTTTGATAATTCATTGGTCATCTCTTCAATCTTTGGTTTTGAATTCAATGAGTCTTCAAGAAGTTCAACAATATGATTTAAAGTTGAATTTGCATAATCCTTTGTTGCTCTGTATCTAATCACCATATCTAAATTGATTGTTCCACTTATTATTTTGTCGCCAATTTTTTTATTAACAGGAACAGATTCACCACTTATACTACTTTCGTCAAACGAACTTTCTCCACTTATTAATTCCCCATCTACGGAACTTTTTTCACCATTTTTGACTTCAATAATATCACCAATCACAATATTGTCAATCGATACAACTTCCTTGCCATTGTTTCTAATAACAGTTGCTTCATGCGGAATATATGCTTTAATCTTGTCCATCGTGTCAACTGCACTTTTTTTGCCCAAAACCTCAAGGTATTTGCCAACTAAAACAAAAGTTATTATCATGGAAACGCTATCAAAGTAACTATGTCCAAATCCACCAAAAAGAATATATAGTGAATACAAGTAGGTAAGGCTCGCGCCAGTAATAACCAAGAAGTCCATATTGATGATTTTATTTTTTAAACCATAATATGCACCCCTGTAAAATATCCAACCACTATAAAATAATACAGGCGTTGCAAAGAGCCATTCTGCAAAATGGATAATTTTGAGCATGTCTGTGCTCATTCCTGTAAAAAATCCAGTATATTTTGCGACACCAATCATCATTATATTCATGGAAGCAAAAATTGCTACACTCATTCTTAAAAAATAGTCTCTATTTTTTTTAAGCGCGTTTTGTTCGTTTATTGTTTTATCATAAGGGTAAGCGTTATAACCGATACTTCTTATTTTATCAATAATTCTTGCAAGATCAACAATATTTTCATCCCAAACAATTTTAGCCTTATTATTTGTAAAATTAATACTCGCCTCAATAATCCCATCAGTCTCGTCTAAAATCTTTTCATTTAGCCAAATACATGCTGCACAATGTATTCCTTCAATTATTAAGTCTACGCGGCTGAATCCTTCCGAAGTTGTTTTTATGTATCTTTGTTTGAAGCTATCGGAATCAAAAGCTGAGCTATCTTTGCCTATTGCTATTGGCTTTGAGAGAACATTTTTGCCTATCTTTTCATAGAAACTTGTTAGCCCGTCATCTTGAAGTATATGATATACACCCTGACATCCGTTACAGCAAAAATATAATTTTAGATCTTCTTCTTGTATCATTACACTTTCGTCAAATTCTAATTGACAATGATTACACTTTACTGTAGACATTCAAAATAGCCTTTATTGTAGTTCTTTTTTATCATATTGTGTTTCTCTATTCGACCATTCATGCAAATATAAACACCGTTATTTTTTTCATCACTATTGATATTTTTTAGAAATCCTAATGCCATAAAAAGTGTAGAAGAAGCTTCAACCGGTTCAATGGAATATGGCTGCATCGCTCCAACAAAGACAATTGTTTTGTTCGTTACAAACTTGGATAAAACTTTCGCAGATTTCTTCATAGTATCTGTACCATGAACAATAATAATCTCGCTTTCTTTAAGCTGCTGAATTGTTTCTAGGAGAAGTAACCTATCCTTTTTGTTCATCTCTAGACTATCTTTATGGATAAGACCTTTGACATTAATCATTTGATCATGTTTGTAAACTTTTTTTAGTATCTCATTGATAATTTGATTATCTTTAGTTACTTCTAATTCCCCAGTTAATGGTTGATATATTTTATTGAAGGTTCCACCGATATTGATAACTATTAGGTTTTTATTCAAGTTATTTCTCTTTCCTTTGGTTTAATACAAGCTATTTTAATTAACCTATCCAATTCTCAATGATGACTTGTTTTGAAAACAGAGATGCTTTAATCATTGATGCATGACCAATAGAAATTAGTTTCTTACTAGCAACATCCAGATCATCATTAAGTATAAAATAATCATACTTGTCAAGACTTTCTAATTCAATTTTCGCATTTTTCAACCTATTCTGAATAATTGTTTCAGTGTCAGTATTTCGTTTGATTAGTCTTTTTTCTAGCTCATTCAACGTTGGAGTAGTTATGAATACTGATGTTGTTATGTCGTTTAATTTTTTTCTCACTAAATCGTGACCTTGAACATCAATATCAAAAATAACTAATCTTTGCTCATTAAGTGCTTGATTTATAGGTTTCATTGATGTCCCATAGTAGTTATCATGAACGCGAGCATATTCTAGAAAATTATTATTTTTGATATCTTCTTCAAATTCTTCCTTAGTTACAAAAAAATAATCTATGCCATGTACTTCACCAATTCTAGGTGCTCTTGTTGTTGTTGATATTGAAAAATAATAATTAGTAAAATGTTCATAAAACTTTTTCAAAAGTGAACTTTTCCCGCATCCACTTGGGCCAGAAATTATTAAAATTGCTCCTTTATTAAGTTCATTTATCATTGTCGAGCCTTATTTTTAAGATTATTTCATTGCCTTCAGCAAGATTGTCAACCATATTTTTATTTAGCTGTTTCAGTAGAGGAGACAACTCATCTAAAGAATATTTATTTAGTATTAATTCTGTAGGTTTAACCTCATCATATTCGTACTCTGGAAGATCGTCAATTGCTTGATCTATTATTTCTGATAATTCATTCCAATTATCTTTCTTTGATTTAATCTTATGCGATGAATAGCCATTTGTGCCTTCATTGATCATGCTTGAAAGTCTAGATAACTCATCTTTATCAAGTATTCCACCATGACCTAGCTGTTCTTTTTTAACAACCAAGTCAGCATCTGAATTCTGGTTTATTTCGTCAAATTCACCTATCATATCATTAATTAAATTAGCAAGATCATCAGAAATTTGGCTATTAGTAGGCTCGCTACTTGAGTAAATAGTTTGACAGTTTTTAGTTTCTTTTGAATCGTCAACTGTTTTTAGGATTTTTTCCAAACTATTATTTAATGTTGATGGCAAAAAAGGTTTTTCAATAACAAAATCATAATTTATTTCTTCTAAGTTATCATCTTTTAAGAGCACTAATGTATTTGAATATGATCTTAGGTTTGATAAATTATGATCAGATAATGCGTTGTCAACAACTATTAAATCAAAATGATTTGTGATGCTAGTGTTGCTATATATTCTTAGATTTACCATTAGTTTATTTGCCATTAGAGTAAAAATTTTATTTATTATTTCTGTCTTTGATATTAAAGCAATATTCTTCATTATTTAATTCTCTCTAGTTTTAGTTCATTTATTCTGTAAATTTTATCACACAAGTTGGCCAAATCTTCTTCATGTGTAACCAAAATCATACCAGCTTTTTCATAAGCAATATACTTAAAAAGCACTTCCATAACTTCTTTAGCAGTATTTTTATCTAGATTTCCAGTCGGCTCATCTGCAAAAATAACTTTAGGACGTTTTGTAAGTATTCTGGCTACGGATAATCTTTGCTGTTGACCACCACTCAATTCACCAATACCTTGTGAAAGCACATGATCTATTTTTAGAGTTTTCATAAGCTCCATGTCAATAATTTTATCATTTAGAAACTCAGCAATTTTAAGATTTTCTTTTGCCGTAAAGCCTCGAAATAGATAATGTGCTTGAAATACAATACCAAAAATATCCCTTCTTAACTCAAGTAATTTTTTTTGTGAAAGATTAAAAATTTCAGTATTTTTATAAAAAACTTTACCAGAATTTGGTTTTAGAAGTGAACAAAGGATATTTAAAAGTGTAGATTTTCCACATCCAGATGATCCTATTATTGCAATAGTTTCATTTTGTTTAAGTGTAAAATCAATTTCTGAAAATATAGGATAGTCAAATGTGTGAGAAATCCCTTTAGCTTGAAGTAAAATTTCTGGCGCCAGGGATGTTTGTAAGTTTGTAGTAGTTGCTGAATCTTCTAAATTTTGATTATTCATAGTTCAACAACTTTATATTCGGAAATTATTTAGCCATTTGAGCTGCAACTTCAGCTGCAAAATCTTCCTCTTTTTTCTCAATTCCATCACCAAGTTCAAATCTAACGTATTCAACGATTTCAATTGATGCATCAACAGCTTTTATAGCTTCTTCAACAGTCATTTTGTCATCCATTACGTAGTTTTGAGAAAGTAACGCGTTAGCTTTATCAAGTTGAGTATTATCTTCAATCCATCTAGCTATTTTACCAACTAAAATATTATCGATAATTTTTTCAGGTTTACCTTCAGCAAGAAGCTCAGCTTTCATTGCAGCTTTTGCAGTTTCAATAGCAGCATCTGTTAATTGAACTCTTGAAACGTATTCTGGAATATTTTTCAATGGTTTTTTAAGTCTATAAAGTTCTTCGTTTTCTTTTTCAATATCAGCAATAATTGCTTTATTTTCAGACTCAATAAAATCAACAGATAAATCTTTATACGAAATAACAGTTGGTTTCATTGATGCAGCATGCATTGCTACTTTTTTTAGCATATCAATAGCTTTTTCTTTTGCTTCAGGAGCACAAGTTGCAGCCAAAATTACACCAACTTTACCAAGATGAACATAACCATTTACGATTCCATTATCTGAGCTTACAGTTATCATTTTTCTAGCAACGATATTTTCACCAATAATCGCAATTTTACCATTTAGGTATTCTTCAAAATTAGTACCATTGATATTTGTTTTTAATAATTCAGAAGTCTCTGTAATATTTTGTGATTGAACATGAGCTGTAATATCTTGAACTAACCCAACAAAGTTATCGTTTTTAGCAACGAAATCTGTTTGCGAATTAATTTCAGTCATTGTAGCTTTTGTGAAATCGCTATTAACAAGAATATTTACAAGGCCTTCAGCTGCAACATTACCAGCTTTTTTAGCTGCTTTTGCAAGCCCAGACTCTCTTAAAAATTTCATAGCATTGTCAATGTTACCATCACACTCATTTAATGCATTTTTGCAATCAAGCATACCTGCACCAGATTTCTCTCTTAATTCTTTAATAAGTTGTGGAGTTGCACCAGCCATGATTATTCCTTACCTTCGAATTCAGAAGCTTCCATTTGGATTTCAGTTGTAATATCAGCTATTTCTTCACTAGAAACTTCAGCTGCTGCTTCACCATTTTGTTCTAAATAAGCCATTCTTCCTTCATTCATAGCAGCTGCCATTTCATTACAGAAAAGTTGTACTGATCTAATTGCATCATCATTTCCTGGGATTGGAAAATCTACAAGATCAGGATCACAGTTAGTGTCAAGTGGAGCAATAACCTTAATACCAAGTCTTCTAGCTTCTAAGATAGCAATTTTTTCTTTAACTGCATCAATTACAAACATCATATCTGGAAGTTGTTTCATATCTTTGATACCACCAAGGTATGCTTCTAATTTTTCTTCTTTTCTTGAAAGCATTAATGCTTCTTTTTTAGTTAAAAGATCAAGTTGACCTTCTTCTCTCATTTTTTTGATAATTTCAAGTTTTCTAATTGATTTTTTGATTGTTGGGTAATTTGTAAGCATTCCACCTAACCATCTGTGGTTTACGAATGGCATATTACAAGAAATTGCCGCATCTTTTACCGCTTCATCAGCTTGTTTTTTAGTTCCAACAAAAATCATTGTTTCACCTTTAGCTGCCGCATCTCTTACTACATTATATGTATATCTGAAATATCTTAGTGTTTTTTGTAAATCTATAATATAGATATTTTTTCTAACACCAAAAATAAATTTTTTCATTTTTGGATTCCATCTTCTTGTTTGGTGACCAAAGTGTACACCACACTCTAATAAATCTTTCATTGTTACCATGTTGTTTCCTTCTTTTGAGCTTTTGCTCGGATTATTTAGGGGCTTTTACCTCTATAGCCATTCGTAAGTTTCCTTACAGCCCTTTATGAGAATTGCTATATGTGAGTTCTGAATAGAAAAAAAATTCTAAAAAGTTTGTGATTTTATCTCTTTTTGGTTTAATTTATTCTTATGAGATGATAATGTTTTATTGATTGTTGCAATGGGAAGTAGAATTCTAGCTAATCAAATTAGTTAAGATTAGCCAGATGAGTTTCAATAAGAATAATGCTACGAATTTTTAGATAATAATCCAGCTTCTACAAATGATAAAATTATCGGATTTGGTGTTTGTAAACTACTTTTAAATTCTGGATGGAATTGAACTCCTACAAACCATTTATGATTTGGTATTTCAACAACCTCAATCAAGCCATTAGACTCACCAGTTACATTCATTCCTGCATTTTCAAGAATAGTTTTGTATGCTGGATTTGCCTCGTATCTATGTCTGTGTCTTTCGCTACTTACACCAGCTCCATATGCTTTTTCTAAAATACTTCCAGCTTTTGCTTCAAACGGATATCCTCCAAGTCTCATTGTTCCACCCATAGGAGAAGTGTGAGTTCTTAGTTGACTATTCCCATTCGTATCTAGGAATTGTTCAATTAAATAAATCGCAGGTTCCGTTGTATTTTTATCAAATTCAACACTATTTGCTTCTTTGATACCCACTACATTTCTTAGATATTCAATGATTGAAAGTTGCATACCAAGGCAAATTCCAAGATAAGGAATGTTGTTTTCTCTTGCAAATTTGATAGCTTCAATTTTGCCTTCAACACCACGGTGACCAAATCCACCAGCTACAAGTACACAATCACTGTCTTTAATAATTTCACTTGCACCCTTTTCTTCAATTTTTTCACTATCACACCAATTGATATTGATTTTAGCATTTAAATGAGCGCCACAATGAATTAGTGCTTCTTGAAGTGATTTGTATGCTTCTTTTAATTCTAAGTATTTTCCAACGAAAGCAATATTCACTTCATCTTTTGGATGAACTATATGTTTTACCAGATTATCCCATTTGTCCATATCTGGTTTCATTTTTCCCATTTCAAAATGTTTTGCAATAGGCTCAAGTATTCCTTCTTTTAAGAAATTCATAGGAACAGCGTAAATACTTGCAGCATCACCGGCCTCAATAACACTATCCTCGTCAACATCACAACTATAAGCAAGTTTTCTTTTTAGATCACTTGGAAGTTTTTTCTCAGTTCTGCAAACTAGCATATGAGGCATAATTCCAATTCTTCTTAATTCCTGAACGCTATGTTGAGTAGGTTTTGTTTTAAGCTCACCAGCTGCAGCTATATATGGAACGAGAGTAACATGAATATTCATAGTAGTAGTTTTCGGATTTTCGTGTCTAACTTCTCTTACGGCTTCCATGAAAGGAAGACCTTCAATATCTCCAACTGTTCCTCCTAGCTCCACAATTAAAAATTCATGACCCTTTCCAGCTGCATAAATTCTACTTTTAATTTCATCTACAATGTGCGGAATAACTTGAATAGTTTTTCCAAGATATCCACCTTCTCTTTCTCTTTTTATAACAGAACTATAAACTTGACCAGTTGTAAAGTTATTCATTTTACCCAATGTACGGTCTAAAAATCTTTCATAATGACCAAGGTCCAGATCAGTTTCAGCTCCATCTTCTGTTACATAAACCTCACCATGTTCTAATGGACTCATTGTTCCAGGATCTACATTGAGATACGGATCTATTTTAAGCATGCTTACATCAAAACCACTTTGTTTTAAAAGAGTAGCAATACTCGCACTTGTAATACCTTTTCCAAGACTACTTAAAACTCCGCCTGTTACAAATATGTATTTTGTCATTTTTATTTACTCTCTTTATTTTCTTTTGATTTTTTAAGAACATTGATACTTTCTAAGTATTTCACAACTTCTTTTCTGTCTTTAGTGATTAATGAATAAGGAGCCATTAGAATAGCGGCCCCATTGTCTCTTTGATTTATTCCATAATCTCTCATCATATCCATGAAATCGTCACTATTTAAACCCGCAAGTTTTCCAGATGTATTTGGCTTTAGTTCACCATTTGCACCATGACATCTAACACATTGTGATTCATATATTTTTTTACCATTACCCAATTCATTAATTTCTTTATCAGACTTTTCTTTTTCTAGCCTCTCATTCTCTAATACTAATAATTGCGATTTTAAAGTTTCATTTTTAATTAATGGTGTTGTTTGAATTTCGCTAGCACTTTCTTTTGAAAAAATATAAGTATAGTTCATTCCATTTTCAGCTTTTGAAGTAGAAATATCTTTGATTTTCCAACCATTTTTTCTCATATCATTTGAAGAGTATTTACTATTACATTCACCACCATCTAATGAAGTATTTTCTAATTTTGATGGAGTTGTAAAGTTTTCTTTGTAACACATAGTTATTTCACCAAATAGTGAACTAGCTACGAAAAGCGAAAGGATGGATTTTTTAAACATAATTGATGCCTTTAGATTTTGGTAATTTATAAAGCGTGATTATATCTACAATAAGGTTATATTTTTCTCAATATCATACAATTCGTAGCGAATATATTTAAAGTTTTCACTATCCTCATTTGAAATTAGCTTCGAGAACTCTTCAAGAACCCTAGAACTCTCTTGTGCTCTTTTGAAATTTGCTAAAAGTATTGACGTTAAGTTTTCTCTACTTTGTTCGCTTTTTGTTGATGTTTTCAGAACATCATTTTTTATGTCTCTTGAATTTAGTAATTCAATGTGATTTTTAAGTCTTGCTAAGTGTCGCAGTGATTTTAGTCTTGAAGATGTAGTTTTGTCATTGAAGATATATCTAAATATATCCTCAGTGACTCTTATTCCTTCTCTTAGTCGATTCAGATTTGCATCTAGCAATCTTAAATTTCTATGTTCAGAAGGAACAAGATTTGAGTTATTCATTCTTGTTGTTTGCAAAAGAAGCTAGTATTTGAAGCAACGAAACAAATAGGTTTAAAAAATCTAGGTAAAGCGCAATAGATGCCTCAATTGGAGTAGAGAAACCACCTTTGATAATTTGTTGTGTATCGTAAAGTATAAAAGCACTAAACACTAATGCTCCGATCATAGCAATGCCAAGTTGTAAAATTGGCGAACCTATGAAAATATTACTTATTGATCCAACTACCAAAATTATAACAGCAATAAAAAGCATTTTTCCCATTCCACTGTAATCTTTTTTAGTTGTCATTGCAAACATTGAGATCCCACCAAATGCAACAGATGTCATTAAAAATGCTTGAGCAACTATTGAAGCTCCACCAGGCATATTAAATACCGAACTTAATAAAGGTGTTAATGTTAAACCACTTATAAAAGTAAATCCAAATAAAACAGCTAAATTAATGCCTGGCTTTTCTTTTACAGCATAAAGTCCAAATAGTAAAGCAAACTCAAGAATAACAAGCCCCCAATACCAGCTTTGTATAACAGAAGCCATTCCAAGTCCAATATATGCTCCAACAGTAGCAGCAAGTAAACTGCTCGCAAATAATTGATAAGTAGCTTTTAGAAATCCAATTAAATTCTCTGGTCTTGATTCTGCATCAGATTGATAATTGGAATATGTTTCGTTTTGTGATTTTCCGTCAGTTAGATATTCTCTATTGTACATCTTTCATTCCTTCTATTCAAATTTTTAGTAATGTTATCGCAAAGACTTAAACTTTACTTTAAGGGATTAAATTAAATTCAAAATATTCCTTATATTATTATTTTTTGATTTTAATTCAAATTTGCTATAATCTTTCAAAATCCACAAAGGTAGTCAATGAAACATTTAATCACACCAAATGACCTAACGAACAATGAAGTATTGGAAATATTTGAAGACGCAAAATTATTTCAAGATTTATCATCAAATAGTTTACTTAATGGCAAAATAATAGTAACACTTTTTTTTGAGAATTCAACACGAACAAGAAGTAGTTTTGAAATAGCAGCAAAAAGACTTGGGGCTAATGTTGTTAATTTGGAAGTTCAAACAAGTTCAACAAACAAAGGGGAAACAGTTGAGGATACGGTTGCAAATTTAAATGCAATGAAGCCTGATGCTATAATCATTAGACACAAAGACTGCGGACTTCCTGAAAGTTTAAAAAGTTATGTGAGCTGTCCTATTATTAATGCGGGTGACGGCAAAAATGCCCATCCTACACAAGCTCTTCTTGATTTGTTTACAATAGATGAACACTTTTGTGGCGATATATATGGAAAAAAAATAGCAATAGTTGGTGATATTGCTAACTCAAGAGTTGCAACTTCAAATCTTGAGCTCCTACCTAGATTTGGACTAATACCCGTTTTAATTGCTCCAGAAAGATTTAAAGTAACATCAAATTTTAGAACAGTTTCTGACATTAAAACAGTTATTGATGAGCTTGATATTATTATGAGTCTAAGAGTTCAGCATGAAAGACATGAGACAACTGTTAGTAAAGAAGAGCAAAAAACTCAAATGGAAGAATATATAAAACAATATTGCATTACAAAAGAATTGCTAGGTGATAGGAATATTTTACTTCTTCATCCAGGCCCAGTAAATCGAAATATAGATATTAGCGATGAATTGCTGCTTGATTCAAGAAGTAAGGTTCTTAGACAAGTTCATAATGGTGTGGCAGTAAGAATGGCTGTTTTAAAAAAATTAATACTAGAAAAAAAGAACAATAATGTTTAACGAAGAACAAGAGTTTGCCACTTTTAGAAAAACGCTTAAGCAGGTTATTAAAGATTTAGAAACAATTATTAAAGTAGAGCCGCAACAATTTCAAAAAAAAGTATGCGAGCAATTTGAAAGATATTCTTATGATGGTGAGGATGAGGTTATTGGCTTTGAAGCATGGTGTGATATTTGTGAAGATGGAGCATACGAGCTTAAGGTTAAGATTAATCATGAGGATGCATATGAATTTACTATTTTTGCAACAACAAAAGATGGATTGATAAGCGTTGTAAATGTTC
This sequence comes from uncultured Campylobacterota bacterium, assembly GCA_903821805.1. Lineage (GTDB taxonomy): Bacteria > Campylobacterota > Campylobacteria > Campylobacterales > Arcobacteraceae > CAIJNA01. Next base: position 12,325 of record CAIJNA010000163.1, read on the forward strand.
TTTAATATGGTTAAATTTGTATTATTTATTTAGATAATATTTTAAAGTAAAATTTATATTTCATATGATAAAGTTTGTCTAATTAAATTAAGGAGACAATAAAATGGCAGTAAGAATTACAGACACTTGTATTAGTTGTGACGCATGCTTGGACGAATGTCCAACAGAATCTATAGTAGACAATGACGAAAACCCAACAGGTGAAGATATATATTATGTAAATGCTGATACATGTACTGAGTGTGTTGGTGATCATGATACACCAGCGTGTGCAGAAGCATGTCCTACTGAAGGATGTATAGTTTGGGATAATCCTAAAACTGAAGGCGCAGTACACGATCAACCTTGTATTGAAGACTAATATTTGATAAATATTGTAAAAAGGTAGGGTAATTCCTACCTTTTTTTATTTCTGCTAATTCATTATGTGATTTTCTCATAAGATTATTTATAGTTTTGTTTTGATACAATCGCAAAATTTTAAAAATGGAGAAATATAATGGAACAAACTTTATCAATCATAAAGCCAGATGCTGTAGCTAAAAATGTTGTTGGAAAAATCTTAGATAGATTTGAAACAGCAGGACTTAGAATAGCAGCAACAAAAAAAATGCAATTAAGTAGAGCGGATGCTGAAAACTTCTACGCAGTACATAAAGAAAGAGGGTTTTTTAATGACCTTGTGGAATTTATGATTTCAGGACCAGTTGTTGTAACTGTACTTGAAGGTAACAATGCAATGGCAATCAACAGAGATCTTATGGGTGCAACTAATCCAAAAGAAGCTGCAGCAGGAACAATAAGAGCTGACTTTGCTGATAGCATTGATGCAAATGCTGTTCATGGAAGTGATAGCGTAGAAAATGCTATAAATGAAATCAACTTTTTCTTTGCACAAAGAGAAATTTGCTAGTCATTAGTAGATAGAGAAAACATGAAGATAGAATTCAAAAAAGTACAAACTGTAGAGAAGGAATTTGACATAAAGTTAGATTCAGTTGAATTTTCAGGTACTTTTTGTAGAATATCGAACAATTTAATCAAACTCAACTCAAACATTATTGGAAAATTAATGGTTGAATGTTGCAAATGCGGTGAAGAACACTATATAAACATTGATGAAAATCAAGACTTTATTTTAAGTGATGGTGAATTTTTATCAGAAAATGCAAGAGAAGGTGAGATGATTATAGAGATTGAAAATCATATTGTAGATTTTGATGAACTGTTATTAAGTGAATTGGAATCTATAAAATCTGATTATCATATCTGCAGCAATTGTCAATCAAATGACAATTTTATAGACATAGAATATTAAACAAAGGATAAAAAATGGCAGTACCTAAGAGAAGAGTGAGTCACTCAAGAAGTGCAAAAAGAAGAACACATTACAAAATAACTTTAAAAAGACCAGTAAAAGATTTAGATGGGACATGGAGAATGCCTCATAATGTTAATCCTACAACGGGTGAATATAAAGCATAATGTTAAAAATTGCATTAGATGCTATGGGGGGAGACAACGGTCCTTCTCCAATCATGGAAGGTTTATTTTTAGCTTTAAAGCGAAATAAAAATTTCGCAGCTATAGCAGTTGGTAACGAAGCGTTACTACTACCTTTAATTCCTCAAAAGCTCAAAGATAGAATCGAAATAGTTCATTGCGTAGATGTAATTAGTATGTCTGATTCCGCTACTGATGCATTAAAGAGAAAAGAAAGTTCTGCCTATATTGCTATTGAATTAGTAAAAGATGGAAAAGCGGATGCTTTTGTAAGTGCTGGACACAGTGGTGCTAGTATGAGTTTAGCTACTCTTAGAATAGGAAGAATTAAAGGTGTTAGTCGTCCTGCAATAGCTACACTTATGCCAACTGTCGACAAGAATACTCTTGTTCTAGACGTTGGCGCAAATGTAGATTGCGATGCAAAAAATTTAAAAGAGTTTGCAATTATGGGAAATGTCTATGCTCAAGATGTATTGGGTATTGAAAAACCATTAATTGGCCTACTTAGTAATGGTGAAGAAGAATCAAAAGGAAATGAAGTAACGAAAGAAGCTTTTAAATTACTTGAAAATATGCCACATTTCATAGGAAATGTTGAAGGAAATGATATTTTTAATGGTTCAGTAGATGTTGTTGTTTGTGATGGATTTATAGGTAATATTATGCTCAAAACAGCAGAAGGTGTTGCTGATACTATTGGAAAAATTATCAAACAAAATCTAAGAAGGTCATTAGTTTCTATACTTGGTGCTGTTTTGATGAGAAAAGTATTTAAAGGCCTTAAGCTAAAAGTTGATTACGCAGAATACGGTGGAGCTCCATTACTTGGAGTTAAAGCACCTGTTATTATAGCTCATGGAAAATCCAATGCTAAAGCTATGCAGAATGCTATTTTCCAAGCAGTTGCAGCTGCTCAATCGGATCTTAATATAAATATAGAGTCAAATCTTAATAAATACAAGGATTTATAATGTTCGCTTCTTTTAGATCTATAGGAGCTTATGTTCCATCTGATATCAGAACTAATCAATGGTTTATCGACAGAATGGAAACAACTGATGAATGGATCGTTAAAAGAACTGGCATAAACGAAAGAAGAATTGCATCTGATATCCAGACAACAAGTGATTTGGGTGTAGAGGCATCAAAAATTGCAATAGAAAGATCTGGGATTGATAAAAATGAAATCGATCTTGTGCTTTGTGCAACTATCAGTCCTGATTATATGTGTATGCCTTCAACTGCTTGCATCATTGCAGATAAATTAGAAATAAATGATGTTATGGCATTTGATATTAGTGCTGCTTGTACTGGATTTATTTATGCACTTAGTATTGCTAAAGCATTTATTGAGTCTGGAATGAAAAAAAATGTCCTTATTGTTGGGGCTGAAAAATTAAGTTCAATAGTAGATTATACAGATAGAACGACTTGTATGTTATTTGGAGATGGTGCTGGTGCAGCTATTATTAGTGCAACTACAAATAAAGATGAAGCGATTATTGATGTTAGGTGTAGTGCTGATGGTAGTCAGAAAGATTTATTGCTTACACCAGGTGTTGGATCTGGTGAAAAACAATTTATGCAAATGAAAGGTAATGAAACTTTCAAAGTTGCTGTTAGAACTTTAACAAGTGATGTTGTGAAAATTCTTGAGAACAACCAGATGACAAATGATGATATAGATCTTTTTATACCACATCAGGCAAACTACAGAATCATTAAGGCAGTTGGCGATGCATTGGATTTTAAAGATGAACAAAAAGTTCTTACTGTTGATAAATATGGAAATACATCTTCTGCTTCTATTCCTATGGCAATTAATGATTGCTATGAAAGTGGAAGATTAAAATCTGGAGATACGATCTTGTTGGATGCTTTCGGTGGCGGATTAACTTGGGGTTCAGCTCTTGTAAAATTTGCATCTAAATAGATTTTATCTATTTAGTTTGAAAGCACTTCTAGACTTTTCAATCTGTTTCAATTCTTCTTCTTCACTCATAAAATATCTATCAACAGTAGCTGTTGGATTTAAAAATAAAATAACATTATCAATATTTACTTGAAATATAGAATAGTATGGAACTTGGCAAATAGAACCAAAATTTTGAGCACCAAAACCAGCTTCAAAAGTTAAATATTTATCATGTAATTGTAAACTTTCAAGTGTATAATTTGCCAAAGTAAATAATGTGTATTTTGTAAAATTTTTCTTGATTTCATGTGGTATTTCTGGTGTAAAAGTCATTCCAGATATATTCGCAGTTAGTCCAAATTCTACATTTTTAAACACAAGAAAATCCAATAATTCTTTTAATTGTTGAGATGTTAAATCCTTATATTCTTTACTCTCTATTAAGTTAGTTATCATTTTTGATTCCTTGTTAGATCTATTTTAAAGTTATCTATTATATCAAAATCAATCATAGCATTTAATAATCCGATTTTGTTTGCATTGAGCAACATATCAATATCAATATCTTCCTCTAGCAGTAATTCTTCATCAATATATCTCGCCCTTGTTGTACCATGAAGTATTGGTTTTTTTGGTGTCATCCATCTATTTTTGTATAGAATTGCAATATTTGCAATAGAAGTATCAGTAACTAGATTATTTTTTACAATAATAATTTCATCGCAATTATCTTTTTTTTGATATAGTTTTTCAATATCATGCCGATCAATATATTTTTTAGAGTACTCGATTGTATCATCGAATACAACTTTAAATGATCTAATTTGTTTTTTGACATATGTGCTGTAATCAATTTGAATAATATGATTTGAATCATATTGTAACTTACATTTTGTTAGGCATTCTGATGGTGGATAGATATATTCTTCAAGATTGATATTTAGTCCAACAGTCTTAGCAATCCTTTTTTTGTGATATTCAAGATTGAAAACCTCAAAATCATCACATCTTATTGTCTCAAAGTAAATATTTGTCATGGTATATAAACCTTTTCAATCATTTCATTGTATTCATTATTGATATCACTGTCAAGTGTTATTCCACCACCACTTTTATAAATATATTGATTCTTATTGTTTGTATTATTTTTCTTTCTTTCTATAAATCTTATGAGCACTGCAGTATCCAAGCTTGTTCCGTCATATATCCCCCAAATGCCAGTGAAAAAACCACGATCATATTTTTCTATTTCATGTATAATTTCAACAGTTTTTCGTTTTGGTGTCCCAGTTATGCTTCCAGCCGGGAGTAAATTCACTAAAATATCCCCAATAGTTTCGTGCCAATTGTTAGCAAGCTCACCAGATATTTTTGAACTAACTTGGAGGAGTTTATTTTCTCCAGCCTTAATTGTTTCTACATATCTGAATTCATCAACTTTAACATTTTTAGAAACAATATTGAGATCATTTCTCAGTAGATCAACGATCATTGTGTGTTCAGCTAATTCTTTTTGATCATTTAATATTTTTTCATGTGCATCTTCAACTTTTGAATTTATTGTCCCTTTCATTGGGAATGTATATATTTTATTGTTTGAAATTTTAATAAATGTTTCAGGTGAAAATGATACAAATTTATTCTTGTAATATATTTTATATTTCGCGGAAGAATGCTCATAAATTTCTAAAAGTGAGTTTTTTGATTTGATATTTGTTTTTGTTGTTAAATTCAAAAGGTATGTGTTGCCTTCTTGTATTTGAGAAATTACTTTGTTAAATTTCTTTTTATAGGTTTGAAACGTTAAGTGTTTTTTTGAAATAAATATTTTATGATTTTGGTGTGTATTTTTAGATTCATTGATAGAATATCTTATTGTTTTTGGTAGCTTGTCTAATGGAATAACATCCCAAGCTTTTAAATCATAGCTTATGCAAAAGAAGAATGGTTTTTTGGTGTTTCCAAAAGAGTTGAGAGTTGATATCAAATTCAATTTACTACCTAATTTTTTCGGATTATATATCGAATAGCTTTTAATTATTATTAATAGCTTTTAAAAAAGTGGAGTGTAACTTTAGGTTACAAAGAAATATTTGAGTACAATTGCTATTTTTAAAAGTAAGAAAAGATTTAATGACATTTTGCTAATATCGAGATTATTTATTTGATAATCTAAAATAGAGAATTTTTGAGTTAATTATAGGGGGAGAAAATATGGAACATATGGATTTTGCGCATCCTTACTTTGGAGCATTTGTAATGTTTGTTGTTACATTTGTCGCATTTACTGCAACTACTATGGCATCAAGGTTTATTAGTAGAAAGCTTGCAAGACTTGATACAGAAAAATTGAAATGTACTATTTACGAGTGTGGACCAGAGGTAACAAAGCAGCCAAATACAATATCGGTTCAGTTTTATTTGATGGCATTATTATTTATACTTTTTGATGTAGAGATTATATTTATGTTCCCTTGGGCTGTAGATTTCAAGGTTCTTGGTATGTTTGGTTTTATTGAAATGATTTTATTTATCGTATTGCTTACAATTGGGTTTGTATATGCATGGAAAAAAGGAGCTTTAGAATGGCACAGCATGAAGTAAAATATTTATCAAATGGCGGTGCTCCTATAGCACTTACGACTGTCGATAAGTTAGTAAATTTTGGAAGAAGTAATTCACTTTGGCCTATGACATATGGTTTAGCATGTTGTGCTATTGAAATGATGGCAACAGGTGCTTCGAGATTTGACTTTGATAGATTTGGTACTATTTTTAGAGCAAGTCCAAGACAATCTGATGTGCTTGTTATAGCTGGAACTCTTACAAAAAAACATGCAGAGTTTTTAAGAAGACTTTATGATCAAATGCCAGATCCTAAATGGGTAATTAGTATGGGGAGTTGTGCTAACACTGGTGGAATGTTTAATACATATGCAACTGTTCAGGGCGCAGATAGAGTTATTCCTGTTGATATCTATCTTCCAGGATGTGCACCAAGACCTGAAACATTACAATTTGCACTTATGATGCTACAAAAGAAAATTAGAAGCCAACCATGTAGTTTGGCGCAAAAAGCAAAAAGGTTAATCTAATGAGAGCTTATCAACCAAAAGACAATGTACAAAAAAAATCATATTACAACGATAGATTTTATGTTACACCAACACTAGCAAGAAAATCAGTTTATGATGATTCAGTTTTTAGTAACGATTATTTAAGTTTAACAAAGAAAGTAACAGTAAATGATGTTTATCTAGAACTTGATCATTTGGTTCTATGGATAAATCCTGAAGATAACATTTCAGCAATTAAGCATGCAAAAGAAATATTAGCTTATGATTTTTTAGTTGAACTTAGTGCAATTGATTATGTGGCAACAAAAGGTGGATTTGAAATTTTTTATGAAATGTTATCAACTTCTAAAAGAAAAAGACTTAGAATTAAGACTTTTATTAAAGAAGGAACAGCAATTGAGTCTGTGAATCCGTTATTTAGAATGGCAGACTGGAGTGAGCGTGAAATGTTCGATATGTTTGGAATAGTTGCAAATAATCATCCATATATGAAAAGAATTCTTATGCCAGAAGATTGGCATGGGCACCCACTTTTAAAAACTTATCCACTTCATGGTGATGAGGCTGCAAGATGGTACGAAGTCGATAAAATTTTTGGACGAGAGGCTAGAGAAACTATAGGTGAAGAGCAAAGAGATTCTGCAGCTATAGATAGATATGACACAACAAGATTCTCAAGACTTGGACACGAAGTTCCATTTGGAACTGACATTAGAGATGGTAAAGAACCAGATACCCCTGTTAGATATCAAGAAGATGGAGGAATTAAAATCTTCGGAATACCTCTTGTTACACCATTTGATGAGATAGAAACTAAAAATTTAAAAGAGAGAAGATAACATGCAACAAACAAATAGATTAAAACCTTTTTTTGAAAATATAGCATTTGACAGAGAAGACAATACTATGGTTGTAAACTTTGGTCCTCAGCATCCATCAGCACATGGACAGCTTCGACTTATTCTTGAGCTTCAAGGAGAAGAAGTTGTAAAAGCCCATCCAGACGTTGGATACCTTCATAGGGGTATGGAAAAAATGGGTGAAAACATGATTTATAACGAATTTTTGCCTACAACAGACAGAATGGATTATATAGCAGCGACTTCAAATAATTATGGATATGCACTGGCAGTTGAAAAACTTTTAGGTATTGAGGCGCCAAGAAGAGCTGAAGTTATAAGAACTATGTTGCTTGAAATAAATAGAATTATTTCTCACTTGTTTTGGCTTGCAACACATGCACTAGATGTTGGTGCAATGTCAGTATTTCTTTATGCATTTAGAGAAAGAGAATTCGCGATGGATTTAATGGAAGATTATTGTGGAGCTAGACTTACTCATAGTAGCGTTAGAATAGGTGGTGTTCCATTAGATTTACCAAAAAATTGGATTGAAGATTTAGAAAAATTTATGGTAGTTCTTGATGAGCAAATCAAAATTTATGAGGGCCTTCTAACAACAAATAGAATCTGGAGAATGAGACTAGAAAATATTGGTGTTATTCCAACAGAAATGGCGAAGTCTTGGGGATGTACAGGATTAGTACTTAGAGGAAGTGGTGTTCAATGGGACTTAAGAAAAGAGATGCCTTACGGACTTTATCCAGAATTAGAATTTGATGTTCCGTTCTCTGATACTTGTGACAGCTATGGAAGATATAAACTTCATATGGAAGAGATGTACCAATCTATGAGAATTTTAAAACAATTAATTCCTATGTATCACGAAAGTGAATCTAAATTAATGGCTCATGCTCCTCAGTATATTTCATCTTCAAAAGAAGAAATGATGACTCAAAATTATTCACTAATGCAACACTTTGTTCTTGTGACTCAAGGTATGAGACCACCAGTCGGAGAAGTTTATGTTGCTACAGAATCACCAAAAGGTGAATTGGGTTATTACATTGTAAGTGATGGAAGTCCTTATCCATACAGAATGAAATTAAGAGCACCAAGCTTCTGGCATACAGGAATATTGCAAGATCTACTTCCAGGGCATCAGCTTGCCGATGTTGTTACTATTATTGGTAACCTTAATATAGTTTTCGGCGAAATAGATAGATAATTAGGGGTTAAAATGAAAAGATATGATTTAAGAGAACACGGAAATAGTTTTATCCCTAGACTTACTGAGCTTATGAATAACGAAATAGTTGAAGATGAGAATGGCATATTTTTATTCGAGATTGGGGATTTTTCTCCAATTCAAGAAGTTTCGGATGTAGTTAAAGCAAATAATTGGACATTAATGAATTCAATCAAATTCAATGAAGTTGATTGGACTGTTGTTATTAAAAAAACGCAAGACCAATCTCTTATTGTAGAGACTTCTGAAGAAGAATAGGAAATATTGTGAGCAAAGTATATTTTTCAACTTGGCAAGGAGAGATTGTAGACAATAGAGGCGCTGCATCTATTGAAGATTGGAAAGAATCATCTGCGAAATTGCCAATGGAGTATGATAAAGATAATCATACGAAAGCGTTTGTTGGTTGGGATGGATTTGCACTTTTTACAGCTGATGTTGATGTTGTAAAATTAGCAGTTAATTATGCAAAACAATATCAAGAATATAGTGAAATGTGTGGAAGATGTGCACCTGGAAGATGGGGTGGACGAATACTTTATGATATGTTGGACAAAATCGCAAGGGGTGAAGGTGAGCATAGTGATCTTGCGCATCTGAATGAAATAAGTGACACTATGATGGTAACTAGCAAGTGTGAAATTGGGAAAACTGTTCCGGTTCCAATCTTGCAAATGATTAAATATTTTAACAATGAATTTAAAAGACTAATTGATACAAAAACAGCTTCACCTTGGTATAACATAGATGATGAAAGATATATTGCAAATATAACTGCACCATGTACTGACATGTGTCCTGCACATATTGATATTCCTGCATATATTGAGGGCGTAAGAGATCTGGATTTTAGTGCAACATTGAGTGCAACTAGAGATCATATGCCATTAGCTCATACATGTGGAAGAGTTTGTCCTCATCCATGTGAAACTGCTTGCAGAAGATCAAATCTCGATGAGCCTATATCTATTATGGAGCTTAAGCGAATAGGTGCTGATTATGAAACAGATCATAAGCTTGATTGGATTCATCCCTCAAAACCTCAAAAACCTAGAAATGATGGTAAAAAAGTTGCTATTATAGGAGCTGGACCAGCTGGACTTACAGCAGCTTACTATTTGGGATTACAAGGAATTAATGTAACAATTTTTGAAGAACTACCAGTTCTTGGTGGTGAAGTTACTGTTGGTGTTCCAGAATATCGTATGCCATTTGATAAGTATAACGAAGACATCAAGTTGATAACTGAATTAGAAACAGTTGAGGTTATAGCTAACCATAGAGTTACAGCTGAAAGATTAAAAGAGATTGAAGCAGACTATGATGCTACACTTCTTGGATTTGGCGCTAGACTTTCAAAAGCAATTAGATGTGAAAATGAAAATCCAAATCATGAAGGCTATTGGGGAGCTATCGCAATGCTTGATAAAGTTAATCTTTGGACAAAATTTCAAATTGGCAGCCCAGCTTCGAATGAATTAAAAGACAAAACTGTTGTTTGTGTTGGTGGTGGATTTACTTCAATGGATGTTGTAAGATGTAGTATTAGAGAAGGTGCTAAAAGAGTTGTAATGCTTTATCGAAGAGATGAAAAAACAATTATTAAAAACACTACACTTGAGGAATATACTGAAGCTGTTGAAGAAGGTGTTGAGTTCGTTTTTCATAGCGCGATCGATACAATTAGGGATGAAAATGGTGTAATTAAATCACTATTAGTAAATCAATACGAGCTTGTTCCAGATCCAAATGGAGGAAGAGCTGAGCTTGTAAAAAGAGATGATGGGGATTTTGAAATTGAATGCGACTATTTAATTCCAGCAGTTTCTCAAAGTTCAGATTTGCAGATTCTTCCAAAAGAATGGGAGTTAACAATGACATCATGGGGAACTTTACAGACTAATGGTAAAGACTTCATGACAAGTAGACCTGGACTGTTTGCAGCAGGTGATTGTGAATACGGACCTATGACTATTGTTAATGCGGTTGGACAAGCAAGACGAGCAGCATCTGTTATCAGTAGATATATTTACGATGGTAAAGTGACTCTAACTGATGAAGAGATCATGGAAGACCATATGAATAAGTTAAAAGTGTATAACAAAAAAGAAAAAATCACAGGTTGGATGGCAGGACTTCCAAGGGAAGTTAGTGAAAAAGCACCAACTGAAATTAGAAAACACAATAATATGGAAGTAAATTTTGGTTTCACTGCAGAAGAAGCGCAAGCAGAAGCCGAAAGATGCATGAGATGTTATTACCTTGGGATGGTGGCCATATGAGCGAAAAAATAGAACACAGAGGAAAACCAATAAGTATTACAATTGATGGTAAAGTTTGTGATGGAGTTTATGGTGAAACAATCTTACAAATAGCCAGAAAAAACGATATCTATATCCCAACAATGTGTTATTTACCAAAAGTTTCTCCGATTGCAAGCTGTAGAATGTGTGCAGTTAAAGTTGTAGGGGTTGATGGCAATATTTTAAGTTGTCAAGAAAAAGCTGTAAATGGCGCGGTTGTTACAACTAATAATGATGAATTAACTCATCACAGAACAAATATTATGAAGTTATATGATGTTAATCATCCTTTGCAATGTGGTGTTTGTGATAAAAGTGGTGAGTGTGATTTACAAAATAAAACATTAGAATTTAAAGTAGATAGTCAAGAGTTTGCAATTAGAGACTTGAACCGTAAACAAAAAAAATGGGGCGTTTTGGGATACGATCCAAGTCTTTGTATTATGTGTGAAAAATGTGTACATACTTGCAATGAGATAATAGGAACAGCAGCACTTTATATAAAACCAGGTGGGTATAAATCTACAATTGATATTAAAATGAGCAGATGTGAACAATGCGGAGATTGTATATCCGTATGCCCTGTTGGAGCATTGGTTTCAAATCCGTATAAATATACATCAAATGCATGGGAAAGCACCCAGATTCCAGCAACATGTAGCCATTGCAGTAGCGCATGCGCTCTAATTTATGATGTGAAAAATAATGAAAAAATCATGAGAGTAAAAAATGATTTTGAATTTTCTTCACTTTGTGGAGCTGGAAGATTTGGATTTGAATATGAAAATAAAAACACAAATAAATCAAAAGAAGAGTTTGAAACAGCACTTAATGCAATAAAAACTTGTGAAACAATTAGATTTAATTCTTACATTACCAATGAAGAAGCAATGATTTTGCAAACATTGAAAGAAAAATTAGGAATAAAGCTTGTCAATGAAGATGCTTATAATTATCAATCATTCCTAAGAACGTATGCTTTGGCAGCAGGAACGAATCTTTATAGTGCAAGCAACAGAACTATTCAAAATAGTGATGCCATTATCATGATTGGTACAAGAATAAGCAGGGATAATCCTGTTGTGAAATATAGTGTAAATATAGCAACAAAGAAAAAAAGAGCTGAATTTATATATATGCATCCGATTGATGATATAGCTTTAGCCAATAAATATACACAATTTGTTAAATATGAGGTTGGCAGTGAAGAGGCTGTTTTGGCAATGCTTTGTAAATATTTTGTATTAAATGCGCCACAAGAAATAACTTCATTTATAGATGATCTTGATATTGGGTATTTAAGCGGTGAGTCAAGTGTTGGCGAAGAGGAAATTGAAGCCATTAAAACTAGATTTATTAGAAGAAAAGAAAAATCAATAATTATTGGAAGTGATATTTATGGTCACCCAAATGCTACGAATATTGCGAAAATGGTTGCAATTCTTGAGCAGTATGGAAACTTTAAAGTTCTTTTAATTCCAACATTTACAAATACTTTAGGTGTTAGTTTAATATGTGATCTTGATAAGGTTGCAACTGGAAAAGTTCTTGGATACAACGAACTAGGAGATTTTACGTTTTCAAATGATGGTAATGGTGATTTTAATATACCAGCATTAAATCAACAAGAAGGTACTTTTACTTCTTTGGACATGCAGGTCGTAAATACAAATGCAGCTTTACCATTTGATGGACCTTGCCTAAATAATTTTGCAAATGAAATTTTAGACATACATCAAAAACATACTATAAATTATACTAGTTTATTGGGCTTAATTAAAGAATTCAAGCCTATTGCATTTGATGATTTTAAAAATGGATTTGACAAGTACGGTAATGATTTAAGAGGTTACGAATTGAATAGATTTAATACAACAACTTCAAATCAATTACCAGATGATATAACACCTCTTGATACGTTTAATGGAAGTGTTATCTATAGATGTGAGCCGCTTCATCAATTCAATAAAGCAACTGGAAAATCGCTACTTCTTCAGTCTGATACACACTTAAGAGGAAGCGCTTCTTTTGCAACTGCTGCAAAGATTAAAGCTGGTGATAAAGTAAATATAATTTACGGAAATCAAATAAAAACAAAAATGTTTAAAATAGATACAACAATAAAAGGTACTGTTGCACTTTATCCTACGTTTGACGATGGATTAAGTGATGATTTGATACCTTTGGGATATAGATTTAAAAGAGTAAAAATAGAAAAGGTTGCTGAATTATGAGTGATTTGATTACTGTAAAAATTGACGGCAAAGACTGTCAAGCTAAAGATGGAGAATATGTATTAAATGTTGCACGAGCAAATGACATATTTATACCTGCAATTTGCTATCTAACAAGATGCTCGCCAACTTTAGCATGTAGATTATGCCTTGTGGAATCAGGTGGAAAACAAATTTACGCATGTAACGCTAAAGTAAAAGATGGCATGGAAGTTACAACATCTACTGAAAATATTGAAGTTGAAAGACGAGCAATTATGGAAGTTTATGATGTAAATCATCCTTTGCAATGTGGTGTTTGTGATCAAAGTGGAGAGTGTGAACTTCAAAACTATACACTTTATATGGGTGTTGATAAACAAAACTATGCAGTAAAAGATGTTTTAAGAGATACTAAAGATTGGGGTGTTATGAGTTATGACCCGGGTCTTTGTATTGTTTGTGAAAAATGTGTAACAGTTTGCAAAGATATGATTGGTTCAAATGCATTGAGTACAACTGCTAGAGGTAGTGAAGCTCTTGATAAAAGTTATAAAGACAACATGCCTAAAGATGCTTATTCAATGTGGAATAAACTAAATAAAAATCTTATTAGTTTTGACGATGAAAGTTGTATTGATTGTGGTGAATGTATTGCTGTATGTCCAGTTGGAGCCCTTGTAAGTACAGATTTTAAATACACCACAAATGCATGGGAGCTTGTAAAGGTTCCAGCTGCAAATCCTTTCAGTTCTGATTGTTCATTACTTTATTATGAAGTAAAACATAAAAGCATCAAAGATGAAACAAATAAAATCTATAGAGTTACAAATGATTCTCACTATACAAGCTTAAGTGGTGCGGCTAGATTTGGATTTGATTATTCAAATGAAGTTGCATCAAAAGATGAGCATGCCTTTAAACAAACTATAGAAGCATTTAAAAGCAGCCAAACAATAATTTTTAATAGTTTTATTACAAATGAAGAAGCTTTTATATTGCAAAAAATGAAAAATGAATTAGGATTTAAACTTGTCAATAATGATGCATTTGCATACAAAAGATTCCTATCTAATTTCTCTTCAGTATCAGGAAGTACTCTTTATAGTGGAGATTTAAATAAAGTTCATAATAGTAATTTTGTTGTTTCTGTAGGTAGTTATTTCAAATCGGATGCACCATCTGTTAGATATGCATTTAATAATTCAATTTCTTTAAATAAAGGTGCTGGACTCTATTTTCATCCACTTGGTGATAGTACTGTTGAAGGATTTGGCAAAAAAGGAAAAACAATCGAGACAATTTTCCATGCGCCACTATCTGAAGAAGCAATTTTATATCTTATTCTTGATGTATTTGGAAGAAATCTCCCAAGTGAAATCTCTTCGTATTTAAGTAGTTTAAAATTACAAAAAACAAGAACAATTACAGAGTTAATAAAAGAACAAGTTACTGAAATGGTAAAAGATGAAGAAACTGGAGAAGAAAAAGAAATAACAAAAGAGGTTTCAAAAAAAGTATCAAAAGAAGAAACTTATTCATCTACTAAATTACTAGAGATGATAGGTTCTGATGATACTTTGCTTGAAACAATATCTGCAATGCTTGAGAAAAAAGATACTTTTACATTGATTGTAGGTGAGGATCTGTATCAACATGAAAAAGCAGAAAATTTAGCAAAATTGTGTGGATTAATTGAAAAATATACATCTTTTGATGTTGTTATTATTCCTAGCTCAACAAATACTTTGGGAGTTAGTTTACTTTGTGATTTAGATGAAGCTCCAATCGGAAAAACTATTGGTTATAATATGAAAGCTGATTTTGAAATTAGTGCACTTGGTGATGGAATGCTTGATATGCCTACGCTAAATCAGCAAGAAGGAACTTTTGTAACAATTAACAAAAGAGTTGTGCCTACAAATGCAGCAATCAAATATCACGGTTACGAATTAAATGATATTGCAAATGAACTTTTAGCTAAAAAAACAAAATATACTGTCGACCATACTTCTAATTTATTAAATAAAATTGCATTTGAAAATCTTGAAAATCATTTTACGAACTCAATGGATGAAAGAAGAGGATATTTATTAGATGCACAAAGTATAGCTTCAAATGATATGGTTGAAAATGCAAGTGAATTGAAAATGGAAGGAACTATTATTTATAATGCTAATCCTATAAATCAATTCAATGAATTTACAAGCAAAGCAAAACAGTTACAACAAGAGATAACAGCATTATATGTTTCTAGTGAGTATTTAACTAAACTTGAATTAAATAATGGAGATTTGGTAAACATATCAACTTCAAATGGATCAGTTCAGCTTCCAGTAATGATTGATAATCAACTTGTTGGTGAAATTTCTTATGTTCCAACATTTGAAAAAAATAGCGAAACTAAAAACTTATTTGCAAATTATAGATTTATAAACGCAAATTTAACAAAGGTGTAAAAGATGGATAATGATATATTAATGACTATTTTAAAAGTTGTTGTAGTTCTTTTAGTATTTTCTGCTCTAGCAGGTTTTACGACTTATATTGAAAGAAAAGTTTTAGCATTTATGCAAAGACGACTTGGGCCTGTTCATGTTGGTCCGTTTGGTTTATTACAAATCGCAGCTGATGGTATTAAGCTATTTACAAAAGAAGATTTCGTTCCGCAAAATGCAAATAGAATTATATTTATGGTTGCTCCTATTATAACAGCTGCAACAGCTTTTATAGCTATGAGTGCTGTTCCTTTTATTCCAGGAGTTATTATTTCTGATGTAAATGTTGGGATACTATTTGTTCTTGGTGTAATGGCAACAGGACTTTACGGACCACTTTTAGCAGGTATGGCCCAAGCAAACAAATGGGGACTTTTGGGTGGCGCTAGAACAGCTATTCAACTTTTATCATATGAGGTTGTAACTGGTCTTTCTATCCTTGCACCTATTATGATGATTGGTAGTTTGAGCTTGATTGATATTAATAATTATCAAGCTGGAGGCATTCAAAATTGGTTAATTTGGACACAACCTATTGCATTTTTCTTATTTTTGATTGCTGGATTTGCAGAAACAAATAGAACTCCTTTTGACCTTTTAGAGCATGAAGCTGAAGTTGTTAGTGGATACGCAACTGAATATTCAGGAATGAGATGGGGTATGTTCTTTATTGGTGAATATGCAAACTTATTTACTATTTCATTCTTGGTTGCATTAATTTTCCTTGGAGGGTTTAATGATTTAGGATTCATTCCTGGGGCAATTGCAATTCTCTTGAAAGTAATGTTTTTAATTTTTGTATTCCTTTGGACAAGAGCTTCTTGGCCTCACGTAAGACCTGATCAATTGATGTGGCTTTGCTGGAAAGTATTAATGCCAATTGGATTATTAAACATAGTAATCACTGGCATAGTGATGATGGTATAAGGATAATAGTATGAGTTATGAAGATTTAAAAAAACATACAAACGAAAGAAGCACTGGAACCAATGGTTACGTGCAGGTGGAAATTGAAGAATATCCAAAAACAGGATGGGAAGCTTTTAAACAAGCAATGGGAAGAACATTAAGTATGGAATTGTTTAAAGGCCTTGGTATTACATTTAAAATAATGAACCAAGCATTATTTAAAAACCAAATGCATACAGTTCAATATCCAATTGAACAAATGCCAATTAGCCCAAGATATAGAGCCGTTCATAAACTTTTAGGACTTCTAGAGAGTGGAAATAATAGATGTATCGGATGTGGACTTTGTGAAAAAATTTGTATTTCAAACTGTATCAGAATGGAAACAAAAATTGATGAAAAATCTAGAAAAGAAGTTATGGAATATTCTATCAATCTTGGAAGATGTATTTTCTGTGGATATTGTGCTGAGGTTTGTCCTGAGCTTGCGATTGTTCATGGCGGAAGATATGAGAATGCAAGTGAGCAAAGAGCACACTTTGTATTAAAAGATGACTTGCTTACGCCATTTGATGCTATTGCACAACAAATTGAATACGATGGATTTGGTGCAATTAGTCCAGATGCTGATCAAAAAATCAAAAAAACACCATTAGCGTATTAAGGAAAAATAATGTTTGAAGTAGTAGCTTTTTATCTCTTTGCGGTTTTAACAATCGCAATGTTTACAATTACAGTTGTGACTAAGAATGCACTTTATGCCCTTAGTTCTTTGGCTGCAGGTATGATTTTCATATCAGCATTTTTCTTTTTATTAAATGCAGACTTTTTAGGGGTGGTTCAAATAGTTGTTTATACGGGAGCTGTTATGGCTCTTTATGCATTTGGTATGATGTTTTTTGATTCAATTAGTGATGTTGAAGAAAAAATTTCAAATCCGAGGCTCGCATTTTTCTTAACAGGGATTGTTGCTCTTTTGGTTGTGCTTATTTTATTGGCACCAATCGTAAGTTCAAATATTATTGCTTCATACCCAATTCACAATGAGTATAGCAACACAGCTGATGTAGGACTTATATTATTTACGAAATTTTTAGTTCCTTTTGAAGTTGCAGCAGTTATGCTACTTGTTGCAATGATTGGCGGAATTATTTTAGCTGGTAAAAAAATGGATACGGATGCAAGTTCTTTGGAAGCAGAGCAAGATCATCACCATTGCGACTTTAATACAAAGGATATCAAATGATGGTAGCTTTAAATGATTATTTAATACTCAGTACAATAATTTTTATGATTGGGTTATTTGGAGTAGTAAAAAGAAAAAACCTATTAATGTTGTTTTTTTCTACAGAAATTATGCTTAATGCAGTAAATATTGGTTTTGTAGCAATTGGAAAATTCCATCAAGATTTAAGTGGACAAATGTTCGCGTTCTTTATTATTGCTATAGCTGCAAGTGAAGTTGCAATAGGACTTGGACTGCTTATTTTATGGTTTAAGAGAAAAAATACAATCGATCTAGATTCGCTACAACAAATGAGAGGTTAGGAATGGAAAATTATTTATATTTAGCATTATTTGCTCCACTTGTTGGGGCACTATTTGCAACATTATTTTCAAATAGTAAAAAAGCACAAATTGTAGGAATAATAACATCATTATTATTGGCAACATCAATGGTTGCTTCACTTATACTGCTTGCACATGTTTACACAACTGAGCAAATTATTCATGTAAATATGATGGATTGGATATCAATTGGACATGTTTATATTCCGTTCGGTTTTATAGTTGATCAGGTTAGCGTAACTATGATGGTTGTAGTTACTATAGTTTCAACAATGGTTCATATTCATTCAAATGGATATATGGATCATGATAAATCATTTAATAGATTTTTTGCATGGCTATCTGCATTCGTTTTCTCTATGTTAATACTTGTTATGAGTGATAACTTTGCCGGATTATTTATAGGTTGGGAAGGTGTTGGTCTTTGCTCTTGGGGATTAATTGGTTTCTGGTACCATAAGGAAGATATTGCTCATAGTAAAGATCTTACGAAATCTCCATTTTCAACATTGTCACCATATTCTGCAGTTTCACCTTCATGGGCAGCTAATGAAGCATTTATAATGAATAGAGTTGCGGATCTTGGAATGCTAATCGGAATGTTCTTAATCTTCTGGAATCTTGGAACTTTACAATATGATGAAGTTTTTGCAAACATTGGTATGCTTAGTCATGAATTAGTTGTTGCTATCGCTATATTCTTATTTATAGGTGCAATGGGAAAATCAGCTCAATTTCCTTTTAATACTTGGCTTGCAAATGCAATGGAAGGACCAACTCCAGTTTCTGCACTTATTCACGCAGCAACAATGGTTACAGCTGGGGTTTACTTGGTTGTTAGAGCAAATGAAATATTTACTATTGTTCCTGAAGTTGGTTATTTCATAGCTGGACTTGGAGCATTTGTAGCCATAGGGGCTGCTTCAATGGCATTGGTTGCAACAAATATGAAGAAAATTATTGCATACTCAACATTATCTCAACTTGGATATATGTTTGTAGCAGCTGGACTTGGAGCTTATTGGGTTGCGTTATTTCACCTTGCTACTCATGCATTCTTTAAATCAGTATTATTCTTAGGTGCAGGAAATGTAATGCATGCAATGAATGATGAAATTAATATTAAAAATATGGGTGGACTTAGAAAGCATATGCCATACACAGCATTAATTATGACAGTTGCATCTCTTGCTTTAGCTGGTATTTTCCCATTGGCAGGATTCTTTTCAAAAGATATGATACTAGAGTCAGCTTTTGCAAATGAAGCTTACATATTATGGACTGTTTTATGGATAACAGCTGGTTTGACAGCATTTTATTCATTTAGACTTGTGATGTATGTATTTTATGGAAAAGAGAATTACCATAATTTGGGTTATCACCCACATGAGAGTTATGGTTATGTTATAGCAGCTATGACTCCATTAGCTATTTTAGCAGTTATTGCTGGATGGTTTGAAGAAGAATTTGTTGAATTTATTACTATGTCTCTTCCAGTTTGGGAAGGTCACCTTGAGCATAATACACATTATATGCTTATTGGAGTTACTAGTGCTATAGCAATTATTGGTGTAGCATTTGCAGTGTTTAAATATCTAAAAAATGGAACATATTTTAGTTCAAGTATGCATAAAAGATTTTGCTATAAAGTTCTTGCAAATCAATATTATCTTCCTCATTTGTGGGAAAAAGTAGTTGTTAAGCCTTATTACAAATTGTCTGTGTATTGCTGGAAAAAAGTTGACATGAAAATTATTGATGCAATAGTAGATGGTATTGCAAAAATTATTTATACAGGTGGAGCAGAAGGTAGAGCAATTCAAACAGGAAATCTATCTAGTGCATTAAAATTAATGGTTGGAGGAGTATTTATTTTACTGACTCTCATATTATTTTTTGGTTTAACAAAGTAAGGGGAATAGATGGAACACATTTTATCAATATTAATATTTTTTCCATTATTTGCAGCACTCATAGGATTGCTAGTAGATAAAGAATCAATTAGGGCTTACGGTATAGTAATAACATTTGTAGAGTTTTTACTATCTTGCGTTATGTGGGCTGGATACGATTCATCAGCTGGAAGTATTCAATTTACTGAATTTATTCCACTTGTTTCACAATTCGGAATATCATACAATTTAGGATTAGATGGTATATCTCTTTTTCTAGTAATTATGACTACATTTATAACAATGATCTCATTGATAGGTTTGACTGAAACAAGAAATTTAAAACATATGATTTTATCAGTTCTTGTTTTAGAGATGGCTATGGTTGGGGTTTTTGTTGCATTAGATGCTATGATTTTTTATCTTTTCTGGGAATTCTCACTTGTTCCAATGCTTTATTTAATTGGGGCTTGGGGAGGACCTCAAAGAATTTATGCATCTGTTAAATTCTTTATTTATACATTTACTGGTTCATTAATTATGCTACTTGGAATGCTTTATTTAGGGTATATTTATTCAGAAGCAACTGGTGTTTGGAGTTTTAATCTTCTAGATTGGTATATGTTACAACTTCCACTCGATATGCAATTATGGTTATTTGCAGCATTTTTCTTTGGATTCGCTATTAAAGTTCCTATGGTTCCATTTCATACATGGCTTCCATATGCTCATGGACAAGCACCTACAATTGGTTCTGTTATTCTTGCAGCAGTATTGCTTAAAATGGGAACTTATGGTTTTATAAGATTCTCACTACCACTTTTTCCTGACGCATCAGTTGAAATGATGATACCAATGGCTATTTTAGGGATTATTGCTATAGTTTATACAGCAATGGTAGCCTACGCACAAGAAGATATCAAACAAGTTATAGCTTACAGTTCAGTGTCTCATATGGGTGTAATAATTCTAGGAATTTTTGCATTGAATGTTGAAGGAATAGGTGGGAGTATTTTCTTAATGATTTCTCATGGAATCGTTTCTGGTGCACTGTTTATGCTTGTTGGTGTTTTGTATGATAGAAAACATACTAAAATGATGAGTGAATTTGGTGGATTAGCAAAAGTGATGCCCATGTATGCAACAATATTTGGAATCATGTTAATGGCTTCTGTAGGATTGCCACTTACAATAGGATTTGTTGGAGAATTCTTGAGCTTACTTGGTTTCTTTGCTGTATCTCCAATTATAACTGCTATAGCAGGTCTTACAATAATTTTAGGTGCAGTGTATATGCTTGTTCTTTATAAAAGAACATTCTTTGGACCAATAACAAATGAGTCAAATCTTAAATTAAAAGATTTAAATGGAAGAGAGTATAGTGCTTTAATACCACTTGTTATGCTTGTTGTTTATTTGGGAATCTATCCAAAGCCTATCTTGGAGCCAGTTGATAAAAGTGTAAAACAAGTTGTACAAATTATGTATATTAAAGCAGTAACTCCAGAAGCTAAAGAAAAAATAGCTACAGTTAATTCAATAGGAGAGAGATAATTATGATAACTCCAATTTCAATAGATATGATAAGTTTAAATATTGCATCTATAGCACCAATGACTATAGCAGTACTTGGAGCTTTATTTATATTATGTATAGACTTAGTTAGAAAACACAATGATAAACATTTTTATGTTGTACTTACAGCTTTATTTTTATTAATAGATTTTGTTTCTATTGTTTCGTATAGCGGAGCAAATAGAGGTTTCTTTGATGTGATCTTGATTGATGGTATTTCATTGTTATCGCAAGCAATTATTGTTATTTCTTCTGCATTATTCATATTTCTAAGTCTTACAAAACAAAGATTCCATGAATATAGATACCCAGAATATTTTGCATTATTCTTATTTATGACAGCGGGATTCCAATTTATGGCATCTTCTGACAATCTGATTTTGATTTTTGTTGGCCTTGAAACAGCATCTTTGAGTTTATATACAATGATAGCTATGCACAATAGAGATAAAGCAAGTGAAGCAGCGATTAAATACTTTACGATGGGAGCATTGGCTGCAGCATTTTATGCATTCGGAGCTATGCTACTTTATTATGTAACTGGAAGCATTGAGTTGTCTACTATATCAAATCATTTCGCTATTACAAACTTCGATAATTACCCGTTAATTCTACTGGGTGTTGTATTTATGATTGGAGCATTAGGATTTAAATTATCGCTTGTTCCTTTCCATACTTGGGCTCCAGATGTTTATGAAGGTTCAAGTGCATCAATGGCTGGTTATATTGCGATCGTTCCTAAAATAGCAATACTTGTAGTTGCTATAAGATTCTTTAGTATATTTATTCAAGCAGATGATACGTGGGTTAGAAGTACTCTTTATATGATGGCTATTATTACAATGACACTACCTAACCTTATTGCATTAGTTCAAACAGATATTAAAAGAATGCTTGCATTTTCATCAATTTCACATGCAGGATTCGTTCTTGTTGCAATCATGCTAGGAACAACACAAGCAATTGAAAGCTTATTTTTATATTGGATAATGTTTGCATTTGTAATTGTTGGTGCATTTGCAATGCTTTGGGTTCATAGAACAAAAGAAGAACCATCTTTTTATGGATTTACTTCTGACTATCAATTTGACAAATTTACAGGCTTGGTTAAAACTGCACCTGTTGCTGCGTTCATGCTTGGTATTTTAATGCTAGCTTTAGCTGGCGTTCCCCCATTTTCACTATTCTGGGGAAAAATGTATTTACTTAGTGCAACAATTAACAGTGGTGAAATATTCCTTGCTGTGGTTATGGTCTTGAACTCTGCTATAGCAGCTTTCTATTATTTAAAATTAATTGTTTATATGTTCTTAAAAACAAGAGATGATAATATTGCAATTGAGTATAGAGCTATGAATAATCTTATTCTAAAAGTTATTATTGGAATAGCTGTTGCATTCTCTATCTTATCAATATTTTGGCTTGATACTATTCTGGCAATAGTTAAAATGGCTGTTCAAACAAGTGGATACTAATTTATAGTATCTTTCTTTGTGAAATAAAAAAGGGTGAAGTTTGATTATATCAACTTTCACCCTTTTTCTTGACTAAGTATCTTAGAGGTTATTGACCTCTGAGATACTATCCAAATACTATTCTACAGTTACAGATTTTGCTAAATTTCTTGGCATATCAACATCATTTCCAAGTCTAACACTAATTTCCATTGAAAATAATTGCAATACAACAAGCATCTCAAAGAATTCAAGCATATAGTGGTTTGTTTCCGCTGTTAAAATAAAATCATCAGATAATTCAAAAGAAATAGGAGAAATTGCACAAATTGTACTGTCTCTCGCGCTAAGTTCTTCTACATTTGATTTGATTTTATCGTAGTGTAAATGCTGCGGCATAAGTGCTATCGTAAATAATTCAGGATCAGCTAATGCAATTGGTCCATGTTTCATTTCACCAGCAGGATAACCTTCTGCGTGAAGATAACTGATCTCTTTTAATTTTAATGCACCCTCAAGAGCAAGAGGATAAAAAACATCCCGACCAATAAAGAAGAACCCATGTCCATGCAAATATCTTTTTGATAATCTTCTGCACTTCTCATGAAGTTGACTTTCTACTTTCAGGCTATTTGGAACATTTTTTAATGTTTGTAACTCTGTTTTTAGTTTCTCTGTACTTAATACATTTCTAGTTTTTCCAAAGTAAAGTGCCATCATCCAAAGCACAACAGTTTGAGTTGAAAATGCTTTTGTACTTGCAACCCCTTTTTCGATTCCTGCTCTTAAAAGTATTGTAGCATCAGCTACTCTTGTCATGGAGCTATTATCAACATTGCATACAGCAATACTCTTAAGACCAGCATTTTTAGCCATTTTTAAAGCTTCTAAAGTATCAGCTGTTTCACCACTTTGGGAGATAACTATAAAAAGCGTATCCTTAGAGAGTAATGGTTCTTTGTATCGAAACTCACTTGCAATTTCAACTGTACATCTAATTTTTGATAATCTTTCAAAAAGATAAGATGCCGTTAATCCTGCATGATAGCTAGTCCCACAAGCACAAATTTTAATCTCATTTATTCCCTCAATAATACTTTTATCAAGTTCATCAAAATTAATTTCATCATTTTTTAATCTACCCATCATGGTATCAATTACAACATCTTTTTGTTCATAAATTTCTTTTTCCATAAAAAATCTGTAACCATCTTTTTGTGCGAAAAGTTTATTTTGTGGTAATGTTGTCCATTTTACTTCATCTGAAAATTCAATGTTTCCAACGCTTGCGACACCACTAACCCCATCCTCAAGATAAACAACATCATTTGCAAGACCAATCAGTGGAGCATCAGATGAAGCGAAATATATTTCTCCATCGTCATTACCTTTTGCAACAGCCAAAGGCGAGCCATGTTTCATAAAGAATATTTTATGTGGTTCTGATTTTGTTATCAAAAGAATTGAGTAAGCACCTTCTAGTCTTTTGATGGTTTCATCAAAAGCTTTTTGTGCATCGTTTGATTGATTAAAGTAAAATTCAAAAAGATGAACAATAACTTCAGTGTCTGTTTGCGATACAAATATGTGTCCAGCATGTGTAAGTTCTTCTTTGAGTTCTTTGTAGTTTTCAATTATTCCATTGTGTACAACATATGAATAAATTCCAAGGTGAGGATGAGCATTGAATTCCGTAGGTTTTCCATGTGTTGCCCATCTTGTATGGCCAATTCCTGTCGACATTTCATTTGGAGTAACGCAGCAAGTAGTATTTTGTAAAACTTTCTCTTCAAGGTTCTTTATTTTTCCAACAGCTTTAAAAACTTCTAGTTTGTCATCTTGAAGCACAGCTATTCCTGCACTATCATAACCCCTATATTCAAGCTCTTTTAGCCCTTCTATTAAGATACCTTTAGTATTTTTATTTCCTATATAGCCTACAATCCCACACATATAAAACCTCTTTATTAAAATTTAGTTATTATACTTTAAAGTTGATAAAGGGACGCAAATGAAGTTAAATTGGAATGATATTATTAAATCAGAACAACAAAAAGACTACTATAAAAAACTTCAAGAAGTTATAAATGAAAGATATGAATCTACAAAAGTTTATCCACCAAAAGAAAAAATATTTAATGCTTTTTCACTTTGCAGCTATGACAATTTAAAAGTTGTAATTATTGGTCAAGATCCATATCATGGAGAAGGACAAGCTCAAGGTTTAGCGTTTTCTACACCAGAAGCCATCAAAAATCCACCATCTATGGTTAATATACTCAAAGAAATTAAAGATGATGTTGGCTTTAGCATTTGCGAAAATGGAGATTTAACCAAATGGGCAGAGCAAGGTGTTTTGCTTATTAATACAATTTTGACAGTGGAAGATGGTTTGCCAGCATCTCATCACAATATTGGCTGGGAAATATTTACAAATAATATAATAAGTCATATTTCTGAAAATTGTATTGGGGTTGTATTTTTACTTTGGGGGAATCCAGCGATTAAAAAAAGTAAATTCATTAATGGTGAAAAGCATTACATTTTATCAGCACCACATCCAAGTCCACTATCAAGCTATCGTGGTTTTTTTGGCTGCAAACATTTTAGTAAAACAAATGCTTTATTGAGAAATCATGGAACTAAAGAGATTGTTTGGTGATATTATGTTAATTATGAACTTTATTTAATGCAGAAACTAATTAATTTTCTTCTGGAATTGGGGGCTTGTATGAAATTATTTCTTTTTGAAGTTCCTCAATTTTTTTATCACCATTTGCTATAGTTATAAGGTAATTATTCTCTTTAATCTGATCAATAATCCATGAATTTATATTTTGATGATAATGCGAGAAATCCTTATAGTTATCTAAATCTTTTGTTATCTCAAATGCATTATGAAAATCATAAAGTCTTACGTTTTTAAATGCTGAAAATCTTTTAAAAGCATACGATTTAAATTTCAAAATATTATGTAAAGTTTTGTGTTCTTCCCATTGCTTGAAAGCTAGCATTGAATATGGTGGATAAAAAAAGATAAATTTAGTTTCTGGGTGTTTTTCAACAAGTGATATAAAATTGTGTTCAAAGCTATTCTTTAAATTGTCAAACGTGTATTCAAGAGGTATGATTTTCTTGCTTTTTTTATTATAATCATCATACATTTCTAATACATTTTCTTTGCCAAAACTATCTTCTGATAAATGTTGCCATTGATACATGTTTTCATATTTCCATCTAGGCTCATCAGTGTTGTATCGTTGATTTAAAAGCGGAGTTTGTATAGACTCTTTTAATGTGTCAAAATTTGCCAAATAAAAAAAGTCGTTCAGAATATCATTATCATATAAATACATAGGTAACGAGTTATCACCATAACTTAATCTGTCAACTTTTCCAGAAAGTGAATACATATCAAATCCGATTAATATGATATCTATTTTTTTTCCAGTACCAAATGCTGTGTTTAGCATTAGAAATATTTCATGCGATGTAGCACCACTAATTGATAATTTAATTGGTTTTGGCATTATTTCATTTGATTTTGAGATTAAAAAGTTTTCAGTCATAGAGCTACCAATTATTATTGATTGGTAATCGTGATGTTTTGAAAGACCAGTATTTAAGGCTCTTTGGTTTCCTCCATAAAAAGTTTTGTAAAGAGTTGGCTGTCTATATTGTTGAAATGGATCAATAATAAAATTAAACACTGCAACACAAGCTATAAATATAAAGGTAAGGATATATATAGAATAAATAAACTTTTTACTACTCATCACAAATCCTAAAAATTAAAATACAAAAATTCACTGATTTTGCTCAATGATAAAATGTCAAGTGCCAATAAAAGCACAACAAAGAGAACAAGTTTTTTAGACAAAACTAATTTTTCTGCATATTGATTTGAGTTGCTAAAAAAGAAGCTAAAAATAACAACAACAAACATAACGCATATGATAACAAGTGAAATAGTATTTACAGCAGCAAAATCATACATGTTAAAAAAATCATCAACTATGTCATACATTGCAAAATCTTCAAATGCATCAATTAAAAACATTCCATTTAATACTTTTATCGCATCATCCCATTCCTTAGCTCTAAAAAATATCCAAGATATATTTACGAAGTTAAATGTTACAAACCATCCAAGCCAAGTCCACATTCTAAATCCAAGATTTGACCAAAATCTATGGATCACTAGAGCCATTCCATGTAAAAATCCCCAAAATATAAATGTCCAGCCGGCCCCATGCCAGAGTCCACCAAGAATAAATGTAATAAGAAGGTTCGTGTAAGTTCGAAAACTTCCTAATCTATTTCCTCCAAGAGGAATATAAATGTAATCTCTTAAGAATCTACTCAAAGTAATATGCCATCTTCTCCAAAAATCTTGAATATCTGATGCCTTGTATGGTGAATTAAAATTAATCGGGAGTCTTATATTGAAAAGAAGTGCTACTCCAAGCGCCATATCCGTGTATCCTGAAAAATCAAAATACAGTTGGAACGTATAAGATAAACTTGTTGCCCAAGCCTCAACGATATTAAGACTTATTGATGTGTCAAAGCCATGATTTGCCCAGACAGAAAAGGTATCAGCAATAACAACTTTTTTAAATAAACCGATTGAGAACAAAAAGATTCCAACAGCAATATTTTTGTGATTTTTGGCCAAGTTGGACACTTTGTCAAACTGCGGCATCATCTCTTTGTGATGCAAGATGGGCCCAGCTAAAAGATGTGGAAAAAATGTTACAAACAATCCATAATTTAGCAGATCATATTCTTTTGTTTCTCCTCTGTAACTATCAACCAAGTAGGCAATCTGAGTAAATGTAAAAAAACTAATTCCAAGCGGAAGCAACAGATGAATTAGATTAAAGTCTGTTCCTCCAATCATATTGATGTTTTCAATAAAAAAATCA